>CAUJJW010000352.1 GCA_963205105.1 Verrucomicrobiota bacterium
GAGCGCTTCGTGACAGTCCCGGGCTGTCCTACCGGGCCCCTGACGGGCGCATCCTCCATAACCCTCCCCGCGAGATCATCACCGACATGGACGTCCTCCCTTGGGTGGCCGACGTCTACAAGCGCGACCTCGATATCCAGAAATACTCGATCGGCTACCTCCACCATCCCTACCTGAGTCTTTATACGGGCCGCGGGTGCCCGGCGCAGTGTACCTTCTGTCTCTGGCCGCAAACCATCGGTGGGAACCGATACCGCGTTCGCTCCGCGAAGAACGTGGCTGAGGAAATGGCCTACCTGCAGAAGCTGTTCCCCGAGGTGCGGGAGTTCTTCTTCGACGACGACACCTTCACCGCCAATCTGCCGCGCGCCCGCGAGATCGCTCGGCATCTCAGGCCACTCGGTCTCACCTGGAGCTGTAACAGCAGGGCCAACGTGAACGAGGAAACCATCCGCCTGCTGCGCGACTCCGGCCTTCGACTCTTTCTTGTCGGCTACGAAAGCGGCAACGACGAGATCCTCAAGAACATCAAAAAGGGCGTCACCACCGCGCAGATGCGCGAGTTCACCCGTTCCTGCCATCGCGCCGGAGTCACCATCCACGGCACGTTCATCCTCGGGTTGCCCGGGGAAAAGCCGGAAACCATGGAGCAAACCCTTCGATTCGCCCAGGAGCTCGACGTTTTCAGCATTCAGGTCAGCCTCGCCGCCCCCTATCCGGGAACCGCACTCTACGACCAGGCCATCGCCAACGGTTGGATGGCCCGCCCTGACATGCTTCATGGCGGCGGCTATCAGAATGCGTCACTCTCCTACCCGGAGCTCTCGCACGAGGAGATCTTCGATGCCCTTGAACGCTTCTATTTCCGCTGGTACTTCAGGCCAAAACCCATCCTGCGCATCCTCCGCACCATGCTCATGGACCGTCGGGTATGCGTCCGCCGCCTGCGCGAGGGTTATGAGTTCTTCCGAAGCATGCGCCAGCGCTCGGTGGCACCGGCATAACTCCGCATCGTGCACTTTATCAGGACCTCGATGCCCTGGCACCCCGCTCCCCCGGACTTTGCCAGCGCGTGCCATCGGGGTTCCCGCGCGCCGGCGGAAGAATCGTCTCCCTTGCAGCCTCGTCATCTCCTCCTTTGTCCCCTGCCCATGCCAGCCTGTACCGGCTGAGACCAGGGCGCTTCGCGATCCGACCACACGACCGGGATCGGCAGCCATGCCGCCAGCCAACTGACTAGGCGCACACCGGGCCACGCGCCGAAGGCGATCGCGTGCCCCCAGGGAAGACGCACCCCCACGAGGCGCATCAGCGCAACCACAGCAGCCACTTCCACCACCCACTGCATGACGGCTCCCACCCATGCAGCGTGGTTCGCCGGGTGGCAGGCAATTCGCAGGGTCCACCCCGCCATGGGATGCACCAGGAGCAGTGCGGCGAAGGAACCCGGTCGGCACCATCGGATCGTGCGTTGCCACCGGTGCAGATGGCGCACCGCGTCCCGCCAGGTTCCGCGCAAGGCGTAGGTTTCGACCGTCCAACGGCTCATGGACACCGGTGTCAAGAGGCGGCCCAGCACGTAATCGTCCGCTAAATGGGCGCCCAGGGTTTCCCACACCTTTTCCGCCTGGCCGCCCAGCAGATCGTCACGCCGAAACAGGGTTGCCGCACCGAAGGCAAAGCTCACCGTCCCCAACCGGCCCAGGAGCAGCGCTCCTGGCAGGAACTCAGCATTCACGTAGGCCGTGTCCATCAACCCAGCGTAGGGTCCGGTCTCGCGGATGCAGTATGGCGTGGTCACCGCGCGACCGCTCCCCCTTTCCACCAATCTCTGAAGTTCCCGCCGCATCCCTTGGAGCAAACCCGAGGGTGCCAGGATGTCGGCGTCGGACCACAGCCACAGCGAACCCTTCGCGAGTGGAGCAAGGCACTCCAGCCAGGCAATTTTGGGATTGGCGCGCTGCCGTGGCGCCTCGCGCACACAGAGCCGGACCACCGCGCGCGGAAACGTGCCCCGCCAACGAATCAGGACTTCCTCCCAATGCTTGGCGTCCGCACTGCAAACACCGAGCAGCAACTCGCTGTCCTCATCCAGCTGTTGGACGAAGCTCCCCACTGCCCCCTCCAGCATCGAGGCGGGGAGCTTCCCCCCTAAGGGCGGCATCGGTTTGAAAACAGTAAGCGTCCCCCCCCAGGGCAAATCCATGGCCGGCGCAGAACCCGCGGGCATAGCCGATCGGATTGCCTCCGTCCTGAGATCTCCGCCCCGGAAATGCAACGCCACTAGCGCGATAGCAGCAACCCACCAGATGTCCGCCAGGACGCTCCAGGCGCAGAGCCAAGTGTCGACGTTGCTGGTGATCACACGGCGGGAATCAAGGCAGCGCGACGATGCCGCGACCGCTCCGTATCAGCCAAAGGAATTCTCGCCATTTCCCAGCCTCGTGGCGAACGTCGGCCGACCCCGGCCATGCCTCGGATCATCGAGTACATTGCGGATGACTTCGGACTGTCCCCGGCCTGCAACGCCGCCATCATCCTCGCCCACACCGAGGGTGTCCTGACAGGGGCAAGCCTCATGTTGGGGCAGCCGGCCACTTCGGAAGCCGTCGCCCTCGCGAAGCAACATCCGGATCTCCGGATCGGTTGGCACATTCACCTCTGCGATTCTATCCCAGAGACTCTCCCGCTCTGGCCCTGGGGAAGCTCCCCGGCTGCCGCCGGATTGCGGATCGCCCTCTCGGCAAAAGCACGTCAACTGGCTCGCCGCGAGATCGAAGCACAATGGTCAGCCTTCAAACGCACCGGCTTTCGCTGCGATTTTGTCAATAGCCACCATCACCTCCACCTCCACCCGGTCGTTCTCCGGACAATCCGCGATGTCCTGGGCCCCTGCGCGCACGGCGCCTGGCTGCGTAGCTTCGACTATCGTTTCGTGGGCAGGCCGCCCTGGGCCGCGAGGCTGACAGGCATGGCCGCCGCCGCGATGGCGCCCTGGCTTCGGCGTCTCTGGAACTCCGACGTTGGCACCAGCGTCTGGGGAGTGGATCGCACCTTCCGCATGGAGGCATCGCTGCTGCGCCACGCGCACCAGGGACTCGGTTCTGGACGCCATGAGTTTCTGTTTCACCCACGGTACCCCTCTGAGTCGGACCCTGACACCCGGGCACTTCTCGCGCTCCGGCGATTCAGGAACAAACCTGAACGCGCACGCCTAGATTAGAAGGTTTATGGCGCCGGTTCCCGTTTCATCAAAATCGTGTCGGGCGTCATCCCCGCAAACTCGTATCCCTCTTTGGCCAGCCCGTTCATGGCCAGATTCAAATAGAAGGCGCGATCGTCTGTCCGATCTGGTTTGGTCGCCCTGCGCAACTCTGCGGCGATGAACTCCACGCGACCACCGGGTCGAATTATCTGCGTGTTGTCCCTTCCATCCCAGCGGATCGTCACATACTCAAGGGTAGCTGTCCGGTTGGAATCGGCAGCCCGCAAAGCAGAAACGCAGGCCGTCGCGGCTACAACTGCCGCGACCCCCATCGCAAGTTTGGAATTGAAGCTCATGCTCGTTGCTCCCTTAAGGTTATCAATTGTCAGTACCTTGGCTTCTGATCGATAGAGAATCGGTCATCCAACTGTCGGAGATCAAAAAAAAGTCGTTTCGGAATTCGATCCTCCTCGGAGAACCATCCTCCCGTCCGAAATACCTTCGTTTGGGTAAATCCGTTGGTTCCGGGCGGGAAGACGCGAATGAGGAAGTCCTTGCTTCCGAAGTTGTGGAAGGTGCCATCCGCGTCGCCATGCACGGTAAGCAAAAAGGGTGTGTGTCCCACGAAATCGTCATTCACCTCGATTCGAGCGCCGGTCTCAGAGGCTTCAATCGCCACCTCATAAGCAATCGTCCCATCAGGCCCCTTTGCTGGCTTGTTCGGAGAATCAGTCACGCACCCTAAACACGCGGCAACAATGTTAAGGATGCAGAACCTATTTCTGGCATCAATCGCCTCCATAGGTTCACCGTAGCCAGTGTGGTTGGATTTGGCGAACCACATGTTGGACCGATGCTTTGGCGAAAGGTTTCGTTTGGACGAATCCGGCTGATTCTGCGAACGCGCATTTGTGGTGGCGGCCACTCCTGCAGTGTTGGGCATTCCGGGATATGTTGCTGGTGGTAGGGCTTCAATTCACGGTTCGCCAAGGGCAAATTCCCACTACGGAAACAAGCTATTTCCCACAACCAAACTAATACCAGAGTGTTGGGTACATCGTTGTGCTGGAATCTGTGCTGCAGGCGGATTGCCTGAGGCGGGCGGGGGGGGTGGCCTACATCCGCGATACTCTTGAGTTTCACCAGATCCGATGGCACTGGAACCGTCACCGATGGCGATCCAGAGGTCTCGCGATTGGCGAGGATGGTGCGGATTGATCATGCAGCGACGCAAGCGACTCAGGAACAAACACTTGGAATGGAACGATGCCCACTGTGAAGTCGCCAGGGAGAGGTTTGGTCCTCACTGCAGCGCAAATCGGGATCAGAATTGATGGATTCTCTGGGACATTCGCTTGGTCGGGAGCCACGGATTCATAGAGTATTCGGAGTTCTGCGAGTCAGGCTGGGGATTCCCGTTGGCACCACGAACATTCCACCCGGCTTGGTATCGCTGCCTCCTCCAACCTGCCGGGGTCCGGTTCAGAGACCCGCCCATCGCCCAGTCCGTTCCACCATCCCAAAAACTGAAGTCGTGCACATGGCCGGCACATACGAGGGCCTGCAAGTTGGGAGCCGAGTTCCGGCGTCCCCAAGATATTGTGGTATGCCTGGCTGAACCGTTGCTCAACTGCACATGAGCAGCACATAAGCGTCAGGCCCAGAAGGGCACATATTTCGCGTGCTTCTTGGACTTGCTGGTGGGGTCCTCCAACTTGACCAAGCCCGCTGAAACAGTGTCCCGAATGATGCGCGAGGCCACCGGATAATCGCGCTCGGGGATTTTGAAGCGCTCCCGGAGCGTGGTGTTGGTCATCACCTTGTTTGAGACGCTCAGCAGACAGGAGTGGAGGTAGCAGGCTCGCACTTTGTCTTTCTTGTCCATCTTGGGCAAATCCTGTTGTGCGAACAGCAAGACGCGGGTGTGGGTCGTGTCGCTGCGGACGTCCGGTGCCGGCAATTGGTAGAACTCGATGTCGAATACCACCTTGTCGAAGCCGCTGCCACGCTCCTCGCAGATTCCAATTCTCCGCATTAGGTCCGCCAGCATCTCATTCCGTGATCGGGGCGAATGGTCCAGAAATCGGAGCGGGTCGATCAACGGCTCGCCGGGATTACTCACTTCCAGGCGGTCATCAAAGATTTCCACCATAGGACCGGTGCCCGTCATCCCGAAGTCCTGATGGATCATGGCATTGGCGACCAGTTCGCGAATGGCCCGCGACGGATACATTCTCACGTCCTTCCGCAGTGCCATTCCCATGACTTCGTTCTGAGGAAGTTTGTCATTGATGTAGTCCACCAAACCCTCGAATCCGCACGCGTACCCCTTGGGCCATGGTTTCTCGTGCTCGGTTTCCACTCGGCTACTGCCCCGATAACGAATGACGCGAAACGCTTTCCGTGAAAGGCCGTCAAACTGGGACAGTTGCTTGGCAAACAGGATAGCTCCCAGGTTCGTGACGTCGAAATGATCCTCGCTACGTGGCACAATTAACTGGTCCACCGCCAATCGTTCCAGGATTCCGGACCGATTGACTGGCAGAATCTGCCCCGACAACTCGAAAAACTTCGGATAATCCAGCCGCGCCAGCACCTCGTCGCCGGACAACCCGGGCGCAGCGATCCCTTTCTCGAAGCAAAGGTGTGCGAGCGCTTGCCAGAGGCCCCTCTCCTTGCCGGGATGATCCCTGAGCTTCTTGCGAAGACTGCCCACACGTATCCACGCCGTGCCCTTGAACGAAACGGGCGCGCCGATAGCGGGCTGCACTTCGAGCAACACCACGCGTTGTCCTTCGTGCACCAAGTCAAAAAATCGGAAATCAACCCGGGGAGAAACAAGATGAGACAGCCAGTTCTCCAGTTCCTCATTGCCCATCTTCCTGGCCCGCGGATTTGCCGTGGTCCCCACGACCTTTCGCGTCGAATCCTCGACGCCCCACAGCATGTAAGCCGCATCCCGCCCATGCAGTGTGGCCGAGTTTGCCAGCGCCGAGATATATTCGCCGAGCTCCTCCGGCGCGTCATTGTTGAGCTTGAATTCCACCCACTCGGTCTCCCGGGGCAGAGCCAATAACGATCGAAGCAACTGGTCGGGCTTCATTTCAGAATCCAGTTCCGCGCTTCCTCGCCAGATAAACCCCGATTCCTAATCGGAACCAGTGAGGAGCGTCATCGATCAATGCGGCATCAGGGCTCGCCTCCAGCGACGTGAAATGGCCGAAAGTGAGGACACTGTCACAGGCCATCGAGACGTTGACTCTCCAGGTAACAAACCGCATAGGGTATGCAGCCGGCACGTTCACCCGCATCTGCACTGGTTCAGGACAGTTCAGGCCCTGCACAACCTTCTTCGGTCTCAACTGTTTGGAGATGATCGGCATGGTACGTAAGCCTTATGCGGAAGCTCTTTGCGGCTCCGAGCGTGCACCAAGGGCGACCCATGTTTCTGGGAGGGCGTCATCCAGGTTATCTCACGGAATTACGCCGCCAGTTGTTGGGCGCATCATACTGCCCCTAGGCTGAAGACCAGGCGGGGTTTCTGCACGGCAAAAGCTGCGGGTCATGGCCGCAATTGCGACGCATGTCGGATTTCGATGGTTTAGTCCGGGCAATGCTTCTTCAACTGCCTGGCAGGCTGGCCACCAGCAGGTGGATTATTTCGTCTCGTGTCGTCTCACCGGCAGTCGGGAAGCCTGATCACCTACTCCGAGGAGAACCTGTTCGGATCTTGGCCGGCACCAATGGCAAGCATGGCATCCAAGGCTTCCTCGGAAGCATGCTGGCGATTGTTCCGGGGAAGGTTCGCTTGAGCGTCCCCAGTCCTGAGCCAATCGGAGAACCTCAGGTGTCTGTCGCCCTCCGGTCTGAGCGGCTCCATCGACGACAACGGCGCACCTGGGGAGGATCCTGTTTTGGATGGACTGCTCGACGGTGGCAATCCTCGAGAACCCTAAGCTTCTTCACCTTGACCACATGCTGTCGTTCCGGGGGGTGGGACCAGCACCCCCCGACCTCTAGGCATGACGTGCTCCAAAACTAAGCAGAGGACAGAGCTCTTGGCATTAATGCTCCACGACGGAACATGGAGATGGCATCTGTCGACCGGCGGAATTGGGTCAGGCTCGCCGCGCGTCGGCATCGAGTCTGCGATCGAGCGAGGCTCAGGTTTGGACGAGAGGATGGAAGGCGCCGAGTCCGTCGTGAGCGAGGCGGTTGGCATCGCCAATCCATTCGGGATCGCAGCCACAACGGTCCGATCCTATGGAACCACTCCACGGAATTTGAGCGCAGTCCGCTCATTTCCACTCCGATTTTAGGCAAGGCACGCCAGACCCCTTACCAAATTAAGGTCGTGGCGGACACCAATCGCCCGCAATGAGCGCACCATTTGTACACCAGTCCAGCACTCGCGTGCGCATTCGGGCGGACACTCAGCCGCGCACCTGCGTGGACACTCAGGCGGACACCGGTGAGTACAGTGTGGTGCGCGCATGAATGAACGTCAGTTTCGCCACTACTCCGACCTGTTGCATGGACCGGTGCCGACAGCCTTCGGACACCGAGATGATGGTTGGCGTGACCACGGTGTAGATGACTCGCGCATACCGGGGACCGCCTGGAGTCCATTCTCGAGTTCGCGGGCCGGCGCACACGGTAATGATTCCCACGACGAAGGTTCCCGAACCGTCGATCAGGTCGCGGGGACCCCGAAGGAGACCTTTTGCGCCATGCGCTTGCGGTGTTCGTCGGCGAGGTGGCCGTAGGTTTTGCCGATGAGCACTCCGCCATCCTTGTGACCCACCCACCGGGCAATCGTCATGAAATCGATTCCGCTCATGACGGAGTAGCTGATGAAATGGTGCCGGAGATCATGGAAGCCGAGGCGCGGCATCCCGGCGGCCTTCCGGACCAGGCGCAGGGACTCGCGAAAGGTCCGGGCGGGTTGATCGGTTTCACCGCGCTGCGGCGACGGAAACAACCACAACGAATCCGGGGCCCGCCGGCTCTGCATCTCCCGCAGGTGCTTTTCGGCGTATGGGTTCAGGTCGACGACCCGGGCCTCCCGATTCTTGGTTCCACCCAGGGCGCCGATGGTCATCTGGCATGTCTCCAGATTCACGTCCGACCATCGGACGCGCAGGGCCTCCCTTTCCCGGCATCCACTGAACTGAAGGAAGCGGAGGTAGTCGACGAACTCGACCGCATTCTTGGTGACCCCGGCGGCGTGGCTGCACAGGTGATCGATCTGGGCCACAGTCACCAGCTGTCGCGGGCGATGCTCGACCCGGAAGCGCTGAAGCCCGTCCACGGGCAGGCTGGTCAGGAATCCGTCCACCTTCGCCGCCCGAAACACGTTGCGAAGGACGGTCAGGCTCAAATTGCACGTTCGTGGCATGAGCCCCTGGGTGCGCAACTTCAGGAGGCCGGTGTTGAGGTGGTGAGGCCGGATCTTGTCGATCCGGATTGCTCCGAGCTCGTCGCGCCAGAAGGTGAGGTATCCCTTCTCGGTGCCGATGGTTTTCGTGGTTTTTCCCGAATGCCCGAGTCGCTCAATGTACGTCTGGGCGTAGTCGGAGAACTTGGGGGCGGAGGGAGTTACGACCAGCTCGGCTTGCTCCCGTTTCACTTGGAGCCCGCGGAGCTTGTCCCGGGCTTCAGCCGCGGACGCCGCCCCGTCCAGGGGGACCCAGCGAGTACGCACCTCTCCCTTCGTATCCTCAGACCTGAGGCGGGCATAATAGCGGCTGCCTCGCATCCAAAGGCCGCGGATGGGGTGTTGTCGGCCATCTAACACTTTGACGAACCGACGGGCTTTGGGTACCAAGCTGTCCCGTGATTGCATGGCGTTTCAGCGTGCTTCGTTCGGCCCAAGTGTCACCAAAAGTGTCACCAAGGCAAGGAAGCTCCGATTCGGCATGCTTAAATCATTGGTAATCAGGGTGCGCGCGTGGCGGAATTGGCAGACGCGCCAGACTTAGGATCTGGTTCCGTAAGGAGTGGAGGTTCGAGTCCTCTCGTGCGCACCAAGTTTTTCAGGCGGGTTCAGCCGCTGAGTCCAGCCCAGCCGTCCGCAGGCCGCAAAATCAGTCGAGGCAGTGAGTTGTGTCGGTTCGGTTCGGTCCGGTCGCAGGACTGACGGTCCTTTGTGCCGCATGTTCGGAGTTCTGTCGCTGATCACTCTCCTCTTGCGTGTCGGGCATGGTTTGCGCGAAATCCCGCCAATCCATCCATGAATGCCCCTTCGAGTCGCCTTCCCTTCGTCGTCTTGGGCCTGCTGCTTTTCGCGTCCGACCGTGGCTTCAGCGGAGTCGATGCCAGTATCGTGGAAAGCACGGCGAATCGAATGACTTTGGACGTGCGATGGGGTGATCCAGATCTTTGGGACGGCGATTACGGGGGAAACGTGGTCTTCACACCGAGCAGCCCTGGAGATGTCTTCGGCTCGGCGGACATCATTTATTTCCCGAATTGGGGTGGGGTGGTTTTCGACTTCATCAACCACGCTTCGTTCGTTCCCGAGATCGGAGTTCCCCCCATTTTGTCCGGTCTCTACGCATTTTCCGACGCTTCGGACCCGGTGGCCGACGGAGGCACTTGGTATTACACGTACAGTCTCCCGAGCCTATCGCTGGGAGTCTTTTCAACGGCGCCTGCGGTGTTTCCGCTGGACGGCGTGATGCCGGTGGGTAGTCCGCCCATTGGTCTGACAGGGGCGGATGCGTACGGGGCCCGTTTTGTGTTTGGAGAGCCTTATGCAGCAGCCCCCTATGTGCCGGAAGGAAACCTGCTGTGGGCCTGGATTCCGTTCCTGGTGATCGGAGCGGGCGTGGCCATGAAGCGCCGTCGGTCCTGATCCGGGCTAGCGCCGTTTGGCGGGCTCCGAGATCACACCCTTTTCCAGGAGCTTCTTGAGCTTCGGGGTGATCACGTAGCTGCAGTACGGGTTCTTGTCCTTGTTCAGGTTGTAGTAATTCTGGTGGTAGCCCTCGGCGGCGTAGAATTTCGTCAGCGGCACAATTTCCGTGGCGATGGGTTTCGCGAACTCTTTTTGGGCCGCGGCTTTGGATTGTTCGGCGACGGCCTTCTGAGCCTCGGTTTCGTAGAGGATGATGGATCGGTACTGGGTGCCGATGTCGCCGCCCTGGTACGGGGTGCCCTTGGGATAGGTCGTTCCTCCGCGGGTCACCGGCTTGTCGAGCACCGCGGTTGGATCGTGGGCAGCCCAGAACACTTCCAACAGTCGTGCGTAGGTGATTTTAGCCGGGTCGAAGGCGATCTGGATCACCTCGGCATGGCCGGTAACGCCATCGCAGACCGCTTCGTAGGTCGGATTGGGCACCTGCCCGCCGGCATAGCCGGAGACCACCGTCAGCACGCCATCCAGGCGCTGAAAAATCGCCTCAGTGCACCAGAAACAGCCGCCGCCAAAGGTGATGCGTTCAGAGGCTTTGGACGCCGTTGTGGATGTCTCGGTCTTGTTGAGGGCAGGGGGAGCGTCCTGGGCGGCCACGGTTGATTGAAGGCCTGCCCAGGCGAGGAGCGCGACGAAGAAGGCGGACGCCAAATTCACGCGGCTATCCTAGCCAGGATTCCAGGATGGGCCAATGGGGGATTCTGAAGGCAGGGACTCTCCCCAAGGCTCTAAAACTCGGCCTTCACCCGGGGGCTTGGAGCAGGGAGTGGGGCGATGCTCAACGACCTCGAAATGGGGATTCCGTGGGGCGAGACGCCCCACTCTACGGCAGGCGGGACGCCCGCCGCTACAGAGGTAAGGTTCCTGGAAGTGGTCTTCTAGAATTGACCTGCTCAACGACTTTGCACCGGGCGTGCCGTGGAGCGAGACGCCCCCTCCACGCCATGCACGGCTCCCATGTGACAGAACCAAGGGCTCAGCGGCCGCAGCACTGCTTGAACTTCTTGCCGCTACCGCAGGGACACGGGTCATTGCGGCCGACTTTGGGGCCCGTCCGGATCGGTTTCGCCGCCGCGGCCTTGGAGAATTCCTCGGTGACTTCGTCGACGACGGCCGACGCGTTGGGATCGCGGTCGGGGGCAGCCGAAGCTGCGGCGGCGTTGGCACCGGTGGCGAAGGCGTTGACCTCGGCGTGGGTGGTTTTCTGGGGGAGCTTCCGGAGAAAGTTCTGGAACGCCATCAGACTGGAGGCCGAGAGGAAGATATTGCGGCAAATCTCACTCTTCACGTTGACCATGAGGTCTTCGAAGAGCTTGTAGGATTCCGCCTTGTACTCGATGAGCGGGTCCTTCTGGCCGTAGGCGCGCAGCGAAATGGACACCCGGAGGCTGTCCATGTTGTAGAGATGCTCCTGCCATTGGCGGTCGATGGCGCTGAGCATGGTGTAGCGCTCGACAGTCTTGAGGGCGTCCGGATTCTCGACGCTGATCTTGAGTTCGTAGGCGCGGCGGACCGCGTCACAAACGAAGGAGGCGACCGCAAACTGGTGGGCGGAGAGGCCGTCGAAGAGGGATTTGGGCTGGGGCGCCTCGGTACCGGTCTTGGCCGCCTTGACGATTTCCTCCTCGGGCAAACCGAGCGGGAAGGTCAGGTTGATCCAGTCGGAAAGGCCTCGAACATTCCAGGCGTCGAAGTCATTCCCGTCGTCGGTGAAGGTGCGGACCTTCTCGACGACCACCTCCTCCATGATGTCCATGAGGCGGTCGCGGACGTCGTCGGTCTGGATGATGTCGTTGCGGAAGCTGTAGATGACTTCGCGATGACGATTCATCACGTCGTCGAACTCCAGGGTACGCTTGCGGATCTGGAAATTGTGCTGTTCGACGCGCTTTTGGGCCTGGCCGATGGACTTGTTGAGCAGCGGGTGCTCCAGCTCCTGGCCTTCCTCCAGGCCCATTTTTTCCATGTACCGGATGATGCGGTCGGAGCCGAAGAGGCGCATCAGGTCATCCTCGAGGGCGAGGAAGAAGTGGGAACTGCCTGGGTCACCCTGGCGGGCGCAACGGCCGCGGAGCTGGCGGTCGATGCGGCGGGATTCATGGCGTTCGGTGCCGATGACGTGGAGGCCGCCGACTTCCGCGACGCCTTCGCCTAGTTTGATGTCGGTACCACGGCCGGCCATGTTGGTGGCGATGGTGACGGCGCCGCGGTGGCCGGCGCGGCCGACGATTTCGGCTTCCTGCTGGTGGTATTTGGCGTTGAGGACGGCGTGGGGAATGCCGGCCTTCTTGAGCAAGCGCGAGAGGTGTTCGCTGGCTTCGACGGAGATGGTGCCGACGAGAATGGGGCGGCCCTGGTTATGGACTTCGACGATTTCGCGGACGACGGCGTCCCACTTTTCACGACGGGTTTTATAGACCGTGTCGTGGGCGTCCTTGCGTTGGGACGGTTTGTTGGTGGGGATGACGAGGACGCCGAGGTGGTAGATGTCGAGGAACTCCTGGGCCTCGGTTTCGGCGGTGCCGGTCATGCCGGCGAGCTTGGTGTAGAGGCGGAAGTAATTCTGAATCGTGATCGTCGCGTAGGTCTGGGTTTCGCGTTCGATCTCGACGCCTTCCTTGGCTTCGACGGCCTGGTGGAGTCCGTCACTCCAACGGCGGCCGGGGAGGGCGCGGCCGGTGTGTTCATCGACGATGATGACCTTGTTGTCCTGGACGACGTAATTAACGTCGCGTTCGAACAGGCAGAAGGCCTTCAGCAGCTGGGAGATGACATGGATCTTCTGGGCCCTGGCCTCGAATTCGACCTGGGCCTTCTGCTTCGCCTCCAGGCGCTGGCGGGCGTCCATGTCGGTGGCCGAATCGATCTCATGGAACTGGGTTCCGATGTCCGGGAGCATGAACGCATCCGGATCGCCCGGATGAAGGAACTGGCGGCCTTTCTCGGTGAGATCGGCGTCGTGTCCTTTTTCGTCGATGGCGAAGTACAGCTCCTCCTTTTCGGCGTAGAGGAGCTTCTTGGACTGGTCGGCGTGCAGGGAGAGTTCCGCCTTGTTCATCAGGCGGATATTTTCGGCGGTCTCGAGGGCGCGGAGCAGTTCCGGCATGCGAGGTTGGCCCTGTTTGACGCGGAAGAGGAGAATGCCGATCTGGCGTTCGAGCTCGTCCTTGCCGGACGGATGGGAACCGTCGGCGGGATGAAGCTTCTTCATCAGCGCCTCGGCCTGGGACAAAAAGTCCAGGCAGAGACGTTTTTGGGCCTGCTCGACGCGTTCGATGGCGGGCCGGAAATCCTCGTAGATTTTGTTGTCCGTATGGACGACGGCCGGGCCGGAAATGATGAGGGGGGTACGGGCTTCGTCGACGAGGATGGAGTCGACTTCGTCGACGATGGCGAAGTAATGGCCGCGCTGGACCTGTTCAGCAGCGGTCACGGCCATGCCGTTGTCGCGCAGGTAATCGAAACCGAACTCGGAATTGGTGCCGTAGGTGATGTCGCAGGCGTATTGGGCGCGACGGACCTCGGGGGGTTGGTCGTGCTGAATGCAGCCGACGGTGAGGCCGAGGTATTTGTAGAGGCCGCCCATCCACTCGCTATCGCGGGCGGCAAGGTAATCGTTGACGGTGACGACGTGGACCCCTCGGCAGGTGAGGGCATTGAGGTAGACGGGGAGGGTGGCGACGAGCGTCTTGCCTTCGCCGGTGGCCATTTCGGCGATGCGCCCGCTGTGAAGGGCGTAGCCGCCGATGAGCTGGACGTCGAACGGGACCATGTCCCAGACGATGGCATGGCCGCGGACCATGACTTCGTGTTTCGAGGCGGACATCCGCCGGCAGGCGTTTTTGACCACAGCGAAAGCCTCCGGGAGGATTTCGTTGAGTCGGGCGGCGAGGGCGTCCTTGTCGTCGATGGCGGCGAGTTCCTGCTTCCAGGCGGCAGTTTTCTCGCGAAGCACGTCGTCGGGAGCGGACTGGAGCTGTTGTTCGAACTCGTTGACGCGAACCACCACGGGGCGGAGCTTCTTAACCTCGCGCTCGTTTTTGGTGCCGATTAGCTTCCGAACGAAGTAGCCCAGCATGTTTCTTGGCCCTTCCGAAAAGGGTCGGTCACCCTACGCACCGCTGGGGGACGCGTCAAAGGCTTTCCCGGATCGACTTCCGACGTTGAACCGAAGCCGGAGATGGAAATTGGCTTTGCTGGCCGGCGAGGACCCCTAACCTTTCGCCCCGATGTTGCTGGAGTTCACCAAGATGACGGGAGCGGGGAACGATTTCATCGTCGCGGACAACCGATCCGGGGCCGTGCAGCTTTCCCGGGAACACGTGGCGCGGCTGTGTCACCGACAATTCGGGATTGGCGCCGACGGTTTGATGCTGTGGGTGCCCTGCGTCAGCGGGAAGGCGGACTGGGCCTGGCAGTTCTGGAACTCCGACGGGTCGGATGCCGAAATGTGCGGGAACGGCGCCCGCTGCTTCGCCCGTTATATTCAACGAGCCTTGGGAGGGGATCCACGGCCGCTGACCTTCGAGACGGCGGCGGGGGTGATTCGGGCCGAGTTTGAAGGGGACCGGGTCACGGTGGGATTGACGGCCCCGCGCGGACTGCGCCTGCGGGAGCCGGTGGTCACGGCCGCGGGTCCGGTGGAGGTGAGTTCCCTCAACACGGGAGTGCCGCATGCTGTTGTCTTCGTGGAAGATGCGGATCAAGCGATGGTGCAGGAACGAGGACGGGAACTGCGTTTTCATCCCCATTTCAGCCCGCGCGGCACGAATGTGAACTTTGTGCAGCTGAAAGGGCCAGGCCACATCCGGGTGCGCACCTATGAGCGTGGGGTGGAGGGGGAGACGCTGGCGTGCGGCACCGGGGTGAGTGCGAGTGCGATGGTGGCGGCGCGGCTGCATGGCTTCGCGTCGCCCATCCGTGTCCAGGTTCAAGGCGGCGACGAATTGCGGGTCGGCTTCACCGAAAACGGCGACGAATTCACTGACGTGAAGCTGAATGGGCCGGCTGCCTTTGTGTTCGAGGGGCGGGTCGAAGTGTGAGCCGGAACCATGCAGTCATGGTCGGTCGTGCTGGCTGGATCTTCTTGGGCAAGAGCTTTGTCGTTCGCTCGTTACGCATCTCCGTTCCGATGCGCGCCTCGCGCACTCCTCGTCTTGCCCAAGAATCTGCTGCGCCATCACTTCCCTCCTGATTGCATGCTTCCGGCTGAGGCCGGTTGGTTCTTCCGGAAAAATCCATTTCCCGAAAGCCGCCGATGGCGCATGCTCTTCATCCCATGTTGACCGGGACCTACACGGCGATTGTGACGCCGTTCCGAGACGGGAAGCTTGATGAGACGGCCCTCCAGCGCCTGGTGCGACTCCAGGTGAAGGGTGGCGTGGACGGCATCGTGCCTGTCGGAACGACGGGCGAGTCACCGACCCTTGACTACGACGAGCACATCCGTGTGGTCGAGGTGGCGGTCAAGGCCGCGGAGGGAAGGCTCACGGTGATCGCCGGCACCGGTGGGAATTCGACGAAAGAAGCGGTTCAACTCACGCGGGAAGCGGCGAAAGTGGGAGCGGACGCCTCGTTGCAGGTGGCCCCCTACTACAATAAGCCGACGCCGGAAGGCATGTACCAGCATTTCCGCGAAGTGGCTGCGGCGACCAAGCTGCCGCTGATCCTCTACAGCATTCCGGGGCGGTGCGGTGTGGAGATCGGCATTGAAACCGTGCGTCGTCTCGCGGCGGACTGCCGGACGGTGGTGGGCATCAAGGAGGCGGGTGGTAATGCCGACCGGGTCAGCCAACTGCGCGCCGCTTGCGGGCCCAAGTTTTCGATCCTGAGCGGCGACGACGCGTTGACCCTACCTTTCATGAGTGTGGGAGCGCACGGGGTGATCAGCGTGGCATCGAATGTGGTGCCCAAAGCCGTGTCGCGGATGGTGGCCGCCTTCCTGGCGGGTGATCTTCGGGGGGCGTTGAAGGCGCATGAAAGGCTCTATCCCCTCTTCAAGGATCTGTTTATCGAGACGAATCCCATCCCGGTGAAGACCGCGTTGGCGATGATGGGTCTGATCTCGGAGGAATTTCGACTTCCGCTGTGTCCGATGACCGCCAGGAACCGGGAAACGCTTGCCGCGACGCTGAAGGCCTCCGGTCTGCTCCGCTGATGGGCCACACCTGGAACTTCCACCGCTCCCTTATCCCGCGAACGTCATGACCCGAGTTCTCATCAACGGTTCCAAAGGCCGGATGGGTCAGTCCCTGCTGACCTGTGCGGCGCGCATGCCCGACATCCAAGTGATCGCCGGCGTCGATGTGGGCGACGAACTGGTCGCAGCGATCAAAGACTGCGACGTCGTCATTGATTTCAGTTTCCATTCGGTGACTCCGAAAGTGGCGCGGTTGTGTGCCGAGAAGCACAAGGCCCTGGTGGTGGGGACCACCGGCCATTCCGAGACGGACAAGGCCACGATTCGCGAAGCGTCGGGTTTCGTGCCGATGGTTTGGGCCAGCAATTTTTCGACCGGGGTCAACACGCTGTTCTGGCTGACCCGCAAGGCTGCGGAGATTCTGGGACCGTCGTTCGACCTGGAGGTGATTGAGATGCATCACCGGTTGAAGAAAGACGCTCCGAGCGGCACGGCGACGACCCTGCTCGAAATTCTGGGAGAGGCTCGCAAGGTGCAGCTGGATCAGGCGTTGAGGCACGGACGCCATGGCATCACGGGGGAGCGCACGTCCTCCGAGATTGGCGTGCATGCGATCCGGGGAGGCGACGTGGTGGGAGACCACACGGTGATCTTCGCGACGAACGGTGAGCGGGTGGAACTGACGCACAAGGCCAGCAGCCGGGACACGTTTGCCAATGGAGCGCTGCGTGCGGCCCAGTGGATTGTCGGGAAGAAGCCCGGCATCTATGACATGCAGGACGTGCTTGGGCTGAAGTGAACTCCAGGCGTCGCCTTGCGACGCGTCGCGTCGCGGGGGTGATGCGAACCAATCCATGCCTATCAGGGTCAAGATCTGCGGAATCACGTGTCTGGAAGACGCATTGATGGCGGTCGAGGCGGGTGCCGACGCGCTTGGCTTCATGTTTTATCCGCCGAGCCCACGGTGTGTGCGGCCGGACGCGGTTCGGCGCATCGTCGAGCAGCTGCCCCCGTTTGTGGCGCGCGTGGGGGTGTTCGTGAATGCGGATGAGGAACAAATCCGCCTGACGATCCGCGAAGCCGGCATCGACACGATCCAGCTCCATGGGAAGGAACCGGTGGAACTCTGTCGGAATCTGGCTCCGTTGCCGGTGATGAAGGCGTTTCGGATGGAGGGTCCCGGGGCGCTCAATGCCCTGACGCCGTACACGGGATGTGCCTGGTTGCTCGACAGCTATGTCGCGGGGGTTTTTGGAGGAACGGGGCAGACGTTCAACTGGGATCTGGCCTGTGAGGCGGTTCGCCGCGGCGGCAAGGTGGTGTTGGCCGGGGGACTGACTCCGGACAACGTGGCGCGCGCGGTGGCGGCGGTGTCGCCGTATGGCGTGGACGTCTCCAGCGGGGTGGAGACATCGCCAGGAAAAAAAGACCCGGACAAAGTCCGGGCATTCGTGCGCGAGGCAAAGACCGGCTAATTCCTGGCCGGGACGGAGGCGGCTTTCTTGCCGGCCTCGGTGGTGGCGCCGTTCGGCGGGGGAGGCACCGCGAATTTCTCATGGACGTGGCTGGGCCAGCCCTCGGTGAAGAAGCGGAATAACCAGCCGCCATGTTCCCGGAGGCGGTGGTAGCCGGCCTTTAGTTCCAGGATGAGGGTGATGCGTCGGTTGGGGCAGTTGAGTTCGCCGGTGTCGTGGGTGGCGACCGGTTGGAAGCCCAGGACGCGGGTGTGGAAGTTGTAAGGGCTGTGGGCTTCGCCCTCGAAGATATCGGTGACGTAGTGGGTGTACCCGCGTTCGACGGTTTCCCGGCTTGCTTCCCGCATGAGGGCACCGACGACCATCATGTGACGGCGGTATTCGGGGAGAACGGCGAAACGTCCGATCTCGGCGATGCGATTGCGCCGGATGAACTCATCGAGGTTGATGCCGCCGAGGTTCTTGAACCCGTACTCCTTATACAGATCCAGGGGCAGGTCGTAGAGCACGCGGAGGGTGCCGACCGGGCGATCGCCGTCGAGGACGACAAACCAGGAAACGCTGTTTTTCCCGAGCTCATCGTCGGGAAAGAGCTTTTCGTCGCGGGTGATCCAGTTCTTTTCCTGCTGATAGGTCGCGCGCATGACCTCGATGGCCAGCATGCGATCGGCGTCCCCTGTCACCCGGATCACGCGCAAACGATCACTCAAAGCCATGGTGTTTCCTCCTGGTGGAACCTGAATCCCACGATTTGCCGCTGAGTCGGGCGATCTCCTGCATGATTCGTGCATGCCACGTCCGCACATCATCGCGAGACGGAGCGCCGGCATGTTGCGGTGGATGAAGCGGCTGGCCAATAAAGATTTCCATCGGAGATCGATCCCGGATGGGTTGATCCGCGGGGTTACCGGGAAAGCGGATGCCCACCGGCAGAATGGGAGCGCCGGTTTCCAGGGACAACTTGGCGGCCCCATCGAAGCCGCGCAGAAGTCGGCCGGGGTGTCGGTTGGTGGTGCCTTCAGGGAAAACGCCGACGGGGGTGCCGCTGCGCAGCACTTCGGCGGCTCGGTCGAAGGCGGGTCCGCTGCGTTCGAACAACGGCCGGAAGACATTCATAAATGCCGGCCGGGCGGGTTTGCGAACCAACAAGATGGTTTCACCGGCGCGGAGGACGGTCGCGAGGCCGGGAATCAGGGCAAAATTCCAGTCGGCGATAAAGCGAACGAGTTTTCCGCGGCGTTGGAAGGAGAAGAGGATGGGGAGCAGCAGGGCTTCGAGCCGGGTGCTGTGGTTCATCACGACGATGAACGGGTCGTGCTCGGGCTTCAGGCGTTCGAGGCCATGGACGTTGACGATATCGCGTCGCAGGAACGAGTAGATGGACCGGAGCAGAAAGCGACTGAGCCAGCGGTTCAGCAGGGGGAGAGGCTGGCGCCAGACATCGGTCAGGCTGGGTGTGTGCCAGGTTTCTGAAACAGCCTCAGTCCTAGGGAGATCGGAGGTTGGCTGAGGGGGAATAACTCCTGCGGGGGGCGGGGTTCCAGAGCTGGCATCAGGAACGGCAGTCGCACCCGGGCGTGGGGTCAGAATGGCAGTCGGTGCGGTCACCAAAACTGAGCGGAGCAGAGCAGAACGTCAGGAGCGTTAGCAAGGCAGGAGTTCCGATCGAAGTGATCATGAATTGCCAGACGCATTGACACTCCGAAAGGTGGCCCCTAGGCTGCGAACCCATTTTGACCTGAGCGGCTGCCGTGACCATCTTCAAACGTGGTCACGCCAACCAAGGTCCGGAAAGGAAGTGACGCAGCGTGACCGAGATCAAACTGAAGAAGGGCGAGCCCGTTGAGAAGGCTCTCCGACGCCTCAAAAAGAAGGTGGATCGCGAGGGAATCCTCCGGGAAGTTCGCAACCACCGCCATTACGAGAAGCCCAGCGAGCGACGACGCCGGAAGCTGAAGGTAGCGCGTTTTAACGCAATGCTCAGCGCCCGCTACGCCGACCTATAGTGTTGGCCGCCAGGGTCGTGGCCGGGGGTGCTCCGTAGACCTCCGGCCGCGACCGCTTTTTTGTTGGGAGGATTGGTTTTTCAGTGAGGTGTCGTAGGAGCCTCATCAACGTGCGCGGAGCCGACCTCCGCCTTGACGGTTCTTTTCGACCCAAGCTCTTCGTATCCTTCATTTTCCATGTATTCGCTCTCCTCGTGTTGGAACTCGGGTCGCCACACCTGTGGGCGGCAGATGCTCAACGAAATCCGGGGTCTTGGCTTTGAATACGCCGAGCTGAGCCACGGGATCCGTCTGGGTCTCCTGCCCGGAATCATCGAGGCGGTGGAAGCCGGTGAGATCAAGATCTCGTCCCTGCACAACTTCTGCCCGCTGCCGATGGGCGTCATGCATCCGGCGCCGAACCTCTTCAAGTTCACGGCTCTTGACCGACGCGAACGCGACAATGCCTGGAAACACACGCTCAAGACCCTGGACACGGCCGCACGCCTGAAGGCGATCGTGGTCGTCCTGCACATGGGCGCCGTGGAGATGAAGGACTACACCGACCGCCTCTTGGACATGATCGGTGAAGGCAAGAAGGAGACTCCCAAGTACGAGAAGCTCCTCCAGGAAGGGCTGGATAAGCGTGAATCCCGCAAGGAACCGCACATGGAAGCCGCCTACGCGTTCCTCCATGCCCTGGCCAGCGAGGCTTCACAGCGCGGGCTGAAACTCGGCATCGAGAATCGCGAGGCGCTCGAGGAGATCCCCTTCGAAAGCGATTTCCACCTGTTTTTCCGGGAGTTCCAGGAGCCCAGCGTGGGCTATTGGCACGACACCGGCCATGGCCAGATCAAGGAGAACATCGGGGTCATCCACCACGCGATGCATGTCGGTGGCTTGGCGGACCGTTTGTGGGGCTTTCACATCCATGACGTGGCCTATCCCGGTCGGGATCATTTGGTGCCTGGCACCGGCATGATCGATTACGCGGCATTGAAGCCGTACGTGAAGCCGGAACACGTGAAGGTCCTGGAACTCAGCCCGGGCGCGCCCGCGGACCTCATTCCCCAAGGGTTCGAGCACATCAAGAGCCTCTGGGGCCCCGAGTGAAGCGACGGCTGCGTCACGCGTGGTCCCTGGCGTGGCGGGCCGGGATCACCGCCCTCCTGATGGCGTGGGCGTTCCACGCGATTTTTCATGACCAGTGCCGCATCCTGCTCGATGCCCAGGACGTGAAACTCGATGCCATGCCCCGTCTCGATCGATGGCACGCGGTATGGCGCCTCGGCCCGGCGGAGCTCGGTCGAACTCTGGTCGGTGTCCGATTTGAATGGCTCGCCGCCTCCATTGGTCTCTGGGGCCTGACCATCGTGGTCGGAGCCTGGCGCTGGCTGCTCATCCTTCGTTCGCAAGGTCTCGACCCCGGTTTTCGACGGACCCTGGAGATCTCCCTGGTCGCGCACTTCTTCAATTCCTTCCTGTTGGGGTCGGCCGGTGGTGACGTGCTGAAGGCCTATTATGCCGCCCGCGTCACCCATCATCGGAAGACCGAGGCCGTTACCACGGTCCTTTTGGACCGCGTCCTGGGACTGTTCACGATGCTCGGATTCGCGGTCGCTCTGATGATCCCCAATCTCGGCCTGATCCAAGACCAGCCCGAAACCCAACTGCTGGCGGTGGTCGTGTTCGGGATGTTCGGAGCCGCAAGCGTCATCCTTTGGCTTTCCCTGCGTGGTGGCGTTTCGGGGGTGTTCCCTAAGGCTCGACAACTCCTCGCCCGCCTGCCCAAAGGGGAGCTGCTGCAACGGGGCATTGAAGCAGGTCGCACCCTGGGACGACGCCCGAGCCTCGTGTTCCAGACCGTCCTGGTGTCCATCCTCCTCACGTGCATCTGTGTGCTGCAGTTGCTGACGCTGGTTTGGGGCTACGGTCTTGAGGTCCCGCTGGCCCCGATGCTTTTCGTCGTTCCGTCAGTGATCTGCATTTCAGCGCTGCCCCTGACCCCGAACGGCTTGGGAGTCCGGGACAATCTGTACGTGTACCTGCTGAGCCTCCCTCAAATCGGCATCAGCGCCGGAACCGCCCTCGCCATTTCACTCGTCGCTTACGCGTGCAGCCTGGTGTGGAGCGCTTTGGGCGGCGTTCTGTACCTGCTCATGCGCCGCGAAACCGACTTGGCGGAAGCCATGGCGGAGGAACGCGCCGACGCCGACGCCCGCGAAACGGATTCGTAGGGGGCTCTCCATGAACCGTGAAATCGTTTCGTTGATTTCCAACGACTTACAATTTCGCGGTTCAAGGGCCGTGAGCAGGTCGATTTCGAACAGGTGGCTCTCCATGAACCGTGAAATCGTTTCGTTGATTTCCAACGACTTACAATTTCGCGGTTCAAAGGCCGTGAGCAGATCGATTTCGAACAGGTGGCTCTCCATGAACCTGCATTCCGTAGCGGCGGGCGTCCCGCCCCCCGGAATCCTCCCGGGTTCAAGGCCCGTGAGCAGGTCGATTTCGAACAGGTGGCTCTCTCCATGAACCGTGAAATCGTTTCGTTGATTTCCAACGACTTACAATTTCGCGGTTCAAGGGCCGTGAGCAGGTCGATTTCGAACAGGTGGCTCTCCATGAACCGAGTTCTCACCACCGAGGCACAGAGGCACGGAGAAACAAGCCAGACCGCTTTCAACTCTGTGCCTCCGTGCCTCTGTGGTGAACCTCTCCTCGGTTCACGGTCAACGAGCCGGTCGATTCCGGGCGGAGGACTTCCCAGGCCCGTTCAGGAATGTTTCCCAGTTGACCCAAGCCGGGCTGAACCGGGAGCTTGCCAGCGTGGATGTTGCACCGCTCCCGGCGCCGTTGACCGGCAAATGTCTCGTCGTCATCGGCGGCACGACCGGCATGGGGTTGTCCGCCGCTCGCGCCTTCCTTCAAGCCGGTGCCTTGGGAGTGGTCGTCACCGGCCGCAATCCTGAGAGCGCCGTCTCCGCCCTCCAGACCCTCGGAGCCAATGCACGGGCTTTGACGGGCGACGCCACCGAATGCCGGCACGCCATCGATGCGATCGCTCTGGCGCTGGAAGCTTTTGGCGGTTTTGACGGCCTCTACCATGTGGCGGGCGGCAGTGGCCGAAAGATGGGTGACGGACCGTTGCACGAGGTCACCGACGATGGCATCCGGGCCACGCTTCAGCTGAACCTCGATTCGCTGATCCTTTCGAATCGAGCGGCGGTGCAGCGGTTCCTCGAACGCAAGACCCCCGGTGCGATTCTCAACATGGGATCGGTGCTGGGCTGGTCGCCGTCGCCCAAACACTTCTCCACCCACGTGTACGCGGCGGCAAAGTCCGGCATTCTCGGCTTCACCCGTTCGGTGGCGTCGTATTACGCGGCTCAGGGCATACGAGCGAACGTGCTCGCACCGGCCCTGGTGGAAACACCGATGGCGCGCCGCGCCGCCGCCAACCCGGACATCCTCCGTTTCATCCACACCAAACAGCCGCTCGACGGCGGACGGATAGGGCGTCCGGAGGACTGCGATGGGGCGGCGACGTTTCTGCTATCGGACGCGGCGCGATTTATCACGGGCCAGGTGTTGGCGGTGGACGGCGGTTGGACGGTGAGCGACGGGCAACTTTGACGACATGTCCACTTCCACTCCCTACCTGCTGGGCATCGATCTGGGTGGCTCCAGCGTGAAGGCGGCGGTCCTCACGCTGGAAGGAAGCCTGCTTGCCGAGGCCAACCGCGCCTTCGACGCCGACCGTCCCCTTCAGTTCGCCCGGGTGGTCCGTGACGTGGCGCGGGAATTGATCGCCACCCATGGGAACGATCTGCGCGCGGTGGGCATGTCCGCGCCGGGTTTGCCGGCCAGGGACGGTCGCTCCATCGCCTACCTTCCCAATCGCCTGTCAGGCATTGAAGGGTTGAATTGGTCCGAATTCCTGGGCCTGGGGCGTTCCGTGCCGTTGCTCAATGACGCCCACGCCGCCCTTCTGGGTGAAACTTGGCAGGGCGCGGCCCGCCACCGCACCAATGTCGTTCTCCTCACCCTGGGAACCGGCGTCGGGGGTGCCGCGATGGTGGATGGTCACCTCCTGCGAGGACACGTCGGCAAGGCAGGCCATCTGGGCCATGTCTCCCTCGATCCGAACGGACCTCCGGACATCTGCGGCACGCCCGGAAGCCTCGAACTGGCGATCGGCAATGCAACCATTCAGGAACGTAGCCAGGGGCGATTTGCCACCACGCATGCCCTGATCCAGGCCCACCGGGCCGGTGACTCCGACGCGTCCAACATCTGGCTCACGTCCGTCCGCGCCCTGGCGGCGGCCATCGCGTCCCTGACCAACGTACTCGATCCGGAGGTGGTGGTGATCGGCGGCGGCATCGCGGCGGCCGGCGACGCGCTGTTCGAACCGCTGCGATCGATGGTGGCCGCCATGGAATGGCGCATCGGCGGGCATGCCGTGACCCTCGTTCCCGCGCTGCTTGGCGACAAAGCCGGCGCGGTCGGCGCGGCGTACCACGCCCAAACCCTGGCGTGAGATCCGACGGAATCGAGCCCTGGTTCGCAACGCTTTCCTTCAACTCTGAAGCCTCGGAAACTCCGTCACCCGCAACTTCGCGCAGCCGTAGGGGATCAAGGTGATCTCCTCAACCGCCTCCCTGGACGACTGGGGACCGACAGGCGTCTCCGCCGCCCAGCCGTGTTCCAGTTTCCATTGCGGCAAGCGCCGTCCACGCGCCTTCGCCACCACGCCGGCGCCGTCCGGGGAAAAGGGCCGTTCACCGACTGGGCGCTCTTCGAAGGTGATGGACGCCAACGGATCCGTCTCGTCCACCCACAAACCGTAGTTCCAGGGCGTGGTGGGTCGCACTTCGAAGTCGCCATGGGGCAGCTCGCGATGCGGTTGGTCGGCGTGAATGCGCGTCCAGTTCTCACCCACGGCCAAGGCATACACCAAGGGGCCGCGTTCGACCGACACCGCTCCGTGGTAGCGCTCGGTGGTCACCAAGGCCATCGGGAACCTGAGCTCGATCTCGGTGGTTCCCTCCCAGGTACGGCTGAGTCGATGGAAGGTGCCGGGGCGCATCGGCTTCGCTTCGCCGCCTGCGACTCGGATGGTGGCGCCCGCCGCCCAGGACGGAACACGGAGCAGCAGAGGAAAACGCACGGAACGCTCCGTCGACACCGTGAGATGAAGGTCTTCGCGGAACGGGTAATCGGTGCGGAGCGTTGCTTGAACGGGAACGCCACGGGACTCGAACCGGGCCGAACTCGGTGCGTAGGCCACGACGGCGATCCCTTCGTCGGGACAACGCATCCACAAGTGGGCGGCGAACTTGGGCCAACCCTGGTGCAGGTTGGCGGTGCAACAACCGTAGTTCGGTTCCAGGCCGAACAGGTTCGAGTCCGGCCCGTTGGTGCTCCACATGTGGCCGGGATTGACCGTGCACTGGACCTGATTCGCCTGCTGATCGTACTGATGCGACCACATGTCCGGCGCGAACGAGGCGGGCAGGGCGTTGAAGGCGATGCGTTCGAGCCGATCGGCCAGGGCGACGTCGCCGCCGACCGCCACGGCCAGCTCCAGCGAGTGCATGGCTTCCACCACCGCGCAAAGCTCGGTTCCCTGGACCGGGTTGCGACCGGAGAGGCATTCGTCGCCGGAGAACATTCCATTGGCCTGTCCGTGGTAGCGATCCAGGCGCGCGAGCATGCGCCCGGCCAATTCCAGGTCTTCCGCCTGTCGCGAATGGCGCCAGGCCAGGGCTCCCGCTTTCAAGGCCATCGCCGTGTTGACCACGTGTTTCTCCCAAGTCCAGAGACCGCGGCGCGGGGTCGGAGACGTCACTTCGGCTCCGGCATGGAACGCGGCGTAGTCGAAACCCTGCTTCTGCAACCGGCGGGCGAGGTTCAGGAGCCAGGGTTCGCCGGTCCGCTCATGCACGTCGTGGATCGCGATCAAGCCTTCGAACCAGCGGAAGCGGCCCCAATCGAACAGCGGTGTCCGGTCGATCGCGATGGCCATCGCACTGAGATTGCGCAGGACCGCTTGGAGGGCTTTGTCCTCGCCGGTGGCCGCGTGGTATTGGACCAGGACCTTGTTCACCAGAAGGATGGCCCAAAGATCGTAGGTCCGGGCGTTGGCATCCGCGGGGAAGGGGGCGTACCAACCGTCGGAACGCTGGCCGGCGAGAATCTGGCCCACCCTTCGGTGCGCCTTCTCTTTGAGCCGGTCGTCATTCAGCGCCCAGGCAAGGGCGATCAGGCCGTCGAGCCAGTAAGGCGCGCGTTCCCATCCCTCGGCCTTGCCGCCAAACCATTGGCTCTCGCTCACATCGGGCCAGAATTCATCCAGGTGCCCGGTGAGTCCGTCCGCCTGTTGCTGAAGCTGACGGCGCAACCAACCCTCGGCGGTCACAGCGCCCGGAGGCAAAGGGCGGAACGCTGGCTCGGCGAGTTTCTCATCCCGATGCCCGACTCGGGACCAATGCCAAGGGCGCATGTAGGCCTGAGCTGGTATTGAGCCGGCGGCGGCGGCGGTCGTGCCGGCCGCGAGGTGGGTGAGGAAGGAACGCCGTGGAATCGCTGTCGTCTTCATGGTCGAGAAAATGGGAGTCCCGACGGAAACGGAAGTTGGAGCGACCTCCGTGCCTCTCGGGCCTAGCCGAAGCCTTCGGGATCGGGTCTCAGGCCGGTACTGTTTTGGGACCAAGGCGCGTGTCTTCGCGCTCCCCGCCAGGACCTGCTGCGTGCATCAGAGCGCTGGTCCGGCGGTTGCGTGGGGAGCCTTCCAAACGCTATCGCCCACCTGGATCACGCCGGCTTGCACCACGCGGGCATAAATGCCGCGCAGATGCAGGCGCTTGCCCTCGGGCGAATTCACGAAGGCGAGCGCCGCGTTTCCGAAGCGGGCGGCGAACTTGCGACACCCGTTGTGCGGCATCGGTGTGACCTCCAGCACCACGTTCCCGAGGCGCAGGCGATCCCCGGTTCGGAGGTTCTCCACGCCCAAATGGAGGTCGACGTACAATTGATCCCCGGCCAGGGCCCAGCGTTCCCGGCTGCCGGCGATCAGGTTCACCGCCCGGGAATTCATCAGGGTCACTTGGGAATTCTGTTCGGACATGCCGGGCAACGGGGGTGAAGGAAAGCGGCGGACCCAACGATCGCCCACCGCTCCGGAACCGACATCGAAGGGACATGAGGCCAGATCCTCACGCGCATCGATGGCGGTACGGATGACGATGGCCTCGACCCGACCGCCGTCGCGTGGCGACTGAAGGATGTGGGGCACGCCGGCCTGCAACTCCTCGGTGCTCCGATGCATGGCGCATGGTGAGCGGACGTCGGGAGTGGCGCAACGGCGGCGGACGGAGGACGGAAGACGGAGGACGGAGGGCGGAGGACGGAGGGCGGAGGGCGGGTTGACCCGGGGTGAATCGGCTCGGCATACTGAAGCGGCCTGAATTCCGCATGAAATCGCCCTCAAGACCGGAGACGGCGTCGAGCCCGTCGGCGCGGCTTCCCGTCAGCGCTTTCATCATCTGCCAGGACGAGGAGGGTTACCTCGAGAACTGCATCCGGAGTCTGTACCAGTTTCAGGAGATCATCATCGTCGATTCCGGGTCGAAGGATGGCACCCCGGATCTGGTGCGGCGCTACCAGGAGGCGGGCTGGCCGATCCGGTTCATGCATCAGGACTGGCTGGGATATGCGGCTCAGAAACAGTTCGCGATGGAGCAGACGACGCTGCCGTGGTGTCTGAACATCGATTCGGATGAGCGCCTGGACGAAGATTTCCGCGAGGAACTTCCCACTCTGCTGGAGGCTCCGCCGGAGGTGCATGCCTGGTCGATTCATCGGCGTCCCTATCTGATCGGGTACGGGTATTCGCCGAAGAACGTGAAGGAACGGGCGATCCTGCGGATGGTGCGCCGGGGGCAGGGACGGTACGACCTGAACCTGCGGGTGCACGAAGGCATCGTCGTGGCGGGCAAGGTGCGGATTTCGCCCAGGGGCAGTCTGTTGCATTACACGCCGCTGCCGATCGAGGAGCAGATTCTGAAGCAGAACAAGTACTCGACCCTGAAGTGTCGTCAGTTGATCGAAGCGGGGAAGAAGCCGCGCAAGATCCGGTTGGTGTTCAATCCTGCGGTCTACTTTCTCCGGTTGTACTTCCATCACCGGCTGTGCCGCTGCGGCTTTCCGGGGTTCATCCAGGCGATGACCGGCGCGGTGTACTCGTTTCTGACGGAAGCCAAGATCTATCAGGCCCACGCGCAGCGGTCGTTGCCGTTCGTCGACGACCTGGATGGCGACCGCGTGTTGGGAAACCTTCAGTTCAAGAATGATCCGGCCTCTGGCCCTGCAGCTGGAATGGTTCCGGGGGGCGAGACGCCCCCCTCTACGGCAGGCGGGACGCCTGCCGCTACCAAGGCACAGTCGAGGGCAGGGTCAGCGGCCAAGAATGACGCATGAAAATCATCCATCTGCATTTCGGAAAGGATGGCGGAGCGGAGCGGTTTTTCGTGCACCTGTTGGGAGCGTTTGCCTCGCGTGACGTTCAGCAGACCGCCTTCATCCGGCCGGGCCGCGGATGGCGTGGTTCCATTGACCCGCGGGTTCGCATCGTGGAAGGGACCTTCCGCCGGATCTCGATCAGTCGCTTTTTTCTGGCGGCCAAGTTGCGGCGGTTGATGCGAGACGATCCGCCGGATGTGCTGATGGCCTGGATGCCGCGGGCGAGCCGGTTCATGCCGCGATGGAACGGCGGGGTGCGTGTCGCGCGATTGGGGGACTACCCGCCCCGGCTGGACTACTTCGAGCAGATCGATGTGCTGATCTGCAACACGCCGGGCATCGCAGAGCATGTGGTGAAGATCGGCTGGCAGCGGCCGGTGCATGTCATTTCGAATTTCACGGCGACCCGCATTGGCACGCCAGTGGATCGGGCCAGGGTAAACACTCCGGCGGACGCCTTCGTGGTGGTGGGGGTGGGGCGGTTTGTGCACCGGAAGGGATTCCACACCCTGATCGAGGCGTTGAAGAGTTCACCGGGGACGATTCTTTGGATGGTGGGCGACGGGGAGGAACGGGAGAATCTGAAGAATCTGGCGGGTTCGTTTGGGGTGCAGGACCGGATTCGGTGGTTGGGCTGGCAGGCGGATCCGCTGCCCTACATCGCGGCGGCGGACGTGTTCTCCATGCCGTCGCTGCATGAGCCCCTGGGGAATGTGATTTTGGAAGCCTGGGCAGCGGGCAAGCCGGTGGTCTCCAGTCTGTCGGAAGGCCCTCGGTGGATGATGCAGGACGGCGTCGATGGGTTGCTGCACGCCATCGGGGATGCGGCCGGGCTGGCGGCGGCCATTGAACGGCTGCGGCACGACGCCGCGTTGCGCCAGGTCATTGGCGCGGGTGGGCGCGCCACCCTGGCGGCGCGATTCTCGGAGGATGGTGTTTCCAATTCCTACCTCCAACTCTTCAACAACCTCCGGCCCAAAACTCCATGAGCAGCCTCCTTCGAAATGCGCGCAAAGGTCTGCGTCGCCTGCTCCGGCCCGGAACCATCACCCTGGATGGCCTGGTCATCTGCACGGACGCCGCGATGGTTTCGCCGCAGGTGCGCAACGGGCTGTTCAAAGAGACCTACGAAGAACCGGAACGCATCCTGGTCCGGCGTTTTCTGAAGCCGGAGGACCGCGTGCTCGAAGTGGGAGGGGGCATCGGTTTGGTGAGCCTGACCTGCGCCCGGATCTGCGGTGTGGCCAACGTGCTCACCTACGAAGCCAACCCGGCGATGGAGGCGGTGATCCGCAATAATTTCCGTCTGAATGGGCTCGAACCCAACCTGCGCAACAAGCTGGTGACCCAGGACGGTCGGTCGGTGACCTTTTACGTGAACGACAACATCATGTCGTCGAGTTGCTTCGACCGGAACATGGGAACGCCCCAGACGCTGCCGTCGGACGCCCTGGATCAGGTGCTGGCGGAATGGAAACCCACAGCCCTGGTCATGGACGTGGAGGGTGCCGAAATCGAGATGCTGACGGCGTCCCACTTGCCCGGCATTCGCAAGGTCATCCTCGAGATCCATCCGCATATCGTTGGGGAGGAGCCGACCCGCACCATGCTGGAGCATCTGCGGCAGGTGGGGCTGATCGAACGCGAGCGGGTTCAGAAATCGATCCTGCTCCAGCGGGAGGGGTAGGGGCCGATCGGGGGAGGGATGCGAGGGCGGAGAGTGGGCGGCCGCCACGATTCGCGAAGCGCGCATTGGGATCTTGACCGGGGGATTCCGGGGGGGCGGGACGCCCCCCTCTACGGCAGGCGGGACGCCCGCCGCTACGGAGGAACGCTTCATCAGAAGGACCAAGCGGTGCTCGGCACCTTCGGCGCGTCACATCCTGTCCACGCCGAGTTCGTGATAGACCGCGTTGATGGCGGCGGCCTCGGCGGTCAGTGAGAAATGGGTGCCGACATGCTCGCGGGCATCCTTGCCCATCTGTTGGAGTCGCTGTGGGTCGTTGAGAATCCCCTGAAGCGCGGACGTCATGGCAGCGACGTCGCCGGGTGGGATGATTTCGCCGGTGACTCCCGGGACGATCAATTCGGGGAAGGCGCCGACGGACGTGGCGACGACCGGGACGCCGGTGGCCATGGCTTCGAGCGGGGTGACGCCGAAGCCCTCCCACCGTTGGGGAGCGACGAAAAGGTCGAGAGCGGCGTACCAGGCGGGGGTTTCGGAGGGGGCCACCTCATCCGGGAACAGGAAACGCTGATCGAGCCCGGCGGCCTTCACCTCCTGTTGAAGATCGGAAAGAAACTGCCGGTGAGGGCCGAGGGCGCGTCCGAGGGCGATGGCGCCGAGATCGGTCCGGGACTTCATGAGCTGGATCATGGAGTGGACGAACACGTCCGTGCCTTTTTGGTGTCGAATGCGGCCGAAGCAGCCGACGAACGTGAGGTTGGGAAGCCCCAGGCGGGCGCGGCATTCGGCCTTGTTCGAGGCGGGGTGGAACTGGTCGGTATCGATGCCGTGGCGGACGACGGTGGAGGGTCGTTTGAGGTAGGAGGCGGTTCGTCCGGAGGTTGAGATGACGGCGTTCATGCGTCCGATGAGGAAGCGGCTCCAGGCGGTGTGATGGCGCTGGGAGGCGGACGTGAACACGAGTTTCAGGGGCATGCGCAGGGCGTCGCGCAAGAAGACGCCGGCGAGCATTTCGACATTCCGCCGGGCATGCCAGACGCGGTGGGTGCGGCCGGGGGGCGGGGACCAGAGTCGAGGCAGGTCGAGGAATCTGATGCGAGGGACGGTGGCGGCCAGTTTGGGGCCAAGGGCGGCGATGCGCACGGTGCGGGCCTGGACGGGCACCACGCGTTCGAGGGTGGAGGTCACGCCGGACAGGCGTTGCTTGAAATTGGGCGCGACGACGTCCACTTGGCGGACGTCGAGATAGTTGGCCGTGGGCCGGACCGGTGGTGGTCCACCGGGTTGGAGTTCGGCGGTGTTCATCGGGGATGCGCCGCGAGGAGCGCTAGTCCCGCCACAACTCGCGGATCCAGGAGCAGGGCCGGACGAACTGCTTGAGATGACGCCAGGCGCTCCCGCGGCGGGGGGTGCCGTCGAAGGTGCGTTTGAGGTGGGTCCAGACGCCTCCGTAGGGAGGGGAGTAGGGGCTCCACCGGCCATCGATCACATCGCTGGGATTGGGGCCGCCGGCGAAGGTCACGATGCGGGCGGTCTTGGGAAGGCGTGCTTCGCGGAGGTAGCGGAGTGGCAGGGAGCCGAGACAATGGATGCGGAAATGACGGGTCCAGGACGGCGGCCAGAACTTCAGCCGGTCACCGATCGAGTGGGTGACGAAATGCTGTTCGTAGTGGAATCGATCCGCGATGCCTTGGGGATCGGCTTCGAAGTTCCGCAGGACGTGCCCGTTGCGGCCGAGGGGAAAGCGGAACACAGAGGTCTGGCCAAGTCGTTGCAGGGGGCGGGCCCAGTTACGGGCAAGGATCACGTCGTCGGGGTCGCCGAAGGAGAAGTAGGGGTCGAGATTGCCGACAATGACGGAGTCGAGGTCGATGAACAGGGCGGGTCCGGAGAGCCCGTACAACTCCTCATTCCAGAGGGTGACTTTGCGCCATTGTCCGCGGGTTCGGGCGGGAGGGCCGCTGCGCAATTCCGGCATGGGGAGGCATTTGACCTCAGGCCGGATGCCTTCGGTGGAATCGGTGAAACAGATGAACTCGAAGGGTGGCGTGATGTTGCGGGACACCATGCCGTAGAGCCGGTTGACATACTCCGTCCCGTACTTGGTTCCCCATTTCGCGCAGATGACCAACTTGGTGAGCATGCCTGGGGGAAGGGTTGCGGATCGGACGCCTGAAATCGATTGAAGACTTTCCGGTCTTGGAAAGGACGCGGGTAGGGAGGGTGAGGCCAGGGCAGCAAAAAGGGGCACCGCTTGGATGCGGTGCCCCCGGTGTCGGGAAGCGGAAGGACGCTCGGCTTATTCCAGGTGACCGTGGGCGGCGTTGACGGGTTGAACCGGGGCCACCGGGTGCTTCAGGAGGTAGTCATCGACGTCCTTGGTGACGACGAGCTGTCCAAACATGACCGGCCAGTGGCCGGGGAAGGTGCAGATGTACTCGTAGCTGCCTTCCTCGGAAGGGGCGGTGAGTTTCAGGGTCTCCTTCATGCCCTGTTCGAGCAGTTTGGTGGCGGCCAGGATGTCCGGGGTTTCCGGGATGAAGGCCCGCCCTTGGCCGTCGAATTTCTCCGGCGACATCTTGTCGGATACGGTGCCGATCTTCTCGCGGGAGCCGGGTTTCACCACGACCAGGTTGTGCGGCATGAAGTCGTCGTTCTCGATGATGATCTCGAACGGTTTGCCGGCTTCAACGACCAGGCGCGGGGTGTCGTAGCGCATTTGTTCGCGCACGGTGCGGATGACGAAGACCGAGACCCGGAGCTCCTTGAGGTCCTTGCGGGCGGCGGCGGCTTCGTTGTCGGGCAACAATCCGGCGAGGTCGCCGGCGGTCTGGAGAGCCTGGAGGTAATCCTCGCGGGTGCGTTCGCCGGCGGGGATGGATTTGGCCCAGGCGAGCAGGGACGCGGTGGCGGCGGCGGCTTGGCTTTTGGGCCAGGCGGTGCGGGGCAGAGCACGCAGGCCCTGGGCGGCGGCGGCGACATCGACGCGTTGGGCGATCAGCTGGGCGAGTTCCCCGAACGTGGCTTCGGGCTCAGTACCCATGCTGACGAGCGCGCGGATGGCCGCCCGTCGGAGGCCGCCGGCGGGATCGGTCTGGACCGGGTGCCGGACCGATTCGGTGGGGGCGGGGTTGGCATCCTTGCGGAACACCTCGGTGCGCCCGTTGTTGAGGACGATGAGACTGTAGCCTTCGAGGCGGCTGTGGAGATCGGCATCGGCGCGGTTCCAGAGAACAATCGATTCGATCGGGTACTCAGCGCCGAGATCGACCTCCCACCAGGGGCGGCGGTCGTTCTCCTGGGTGTGGGTCTGGGTGCCGGAACCGAAGCTGCCGTCGTGGCGGCCGTCGATGGCCCGGGAAGCATCACCGCCGTTGGATGTCGTGGATTGGGTGGCTTTGCCGCGACGCGCGATGTTGGCGCCGTCGCTGAGGATCTCGACCTCGGCCAGGGTGAGGGTGCCGCGGCGTGGCAACTCGATGCGGACGAAGCGAGCTCCGGCGGGTTGGCCGGCGGCTTGCCCCGGTGGAAGCGCGGATTCCGGTTTTCCGACGAGCGGGCGCACCTGTTGGAAGGCGCGGGCTCGGAACTGGGGATCGTTGAGCAGCGGAATACCGGCGAGCAGATCGGCCAGGGCGGCCGGCGATGCGCTGGCCGCGGGCCAGACCTTGTCGAAACTGTCGTCGATGGCGGCCAGCGTGGCCCAGGCGGCGGGGCGCAGGGCCTTGGGAGCGTCGAGTGAGGTGAGTTGAGTGATGCGGGTGCGTTCCTTGGTCAGGTCCTCAGGCAGTTGGAGCGGCAGGAGGCGGTGGAGGCCTGCCAGGGTCGGATCGTCGGCCGGTGCCTTGGCGAGCAGGTCGAGTAGCAGGGTGGCGCGGTTGGCGCTCTTGGCGCGGGCCAATTCGAGCAGGGCCACCGAACGGTCGGAGTCGGTGAACCCGGGTCGGCGAAGCAGTTCTTCGAGAATGGCCGGGGTGCGGGGGAGCTTTTGCAGGTCGGAGGTTTTGATGGTCTTGACCAGGAAGGCCTGGCCCACCGGGTTATCGGCGGCGAGCAGACGTCCTTCGGCGAGCGCTTTGCGCCACACCGGCTCCAGCTGACGGAGGGATTCCTTGAGGACGTAGTCGAGGTAGTAGTCGGTCGGCTGGCTGAGGATGGCGACTGCGACTTCGACGGCTTCGGGCACCTTGTAGAAACTGGCGGCGCGCACGGCTTCGAGGCGGACGCGGGGATTCTCGTCCTTGGCGAGTTGAAGGAACTTGCCGAGGGCGTCGGGAACGCGGTCACGCCAGTAACAGAGAACACGAGCGGCTGCGGCGCGGGCCTTGGGTTCGGGCGAACCGAGCATGCGATCGAGCAGGTTCGGGTTGACGATGTTGTGCCACTGGTGGAGCCAGAGGGCTTCCATCATCTGGTGTTCGTAGTTCGGGTGGGAGGCGTCCAGGGTGGCGATCCATTGGGGGATGGCGGCGAGGACGTCGCGGGTGTCGCGGGCGCCGAGTTCGACCTTGGCGAGTTCGCGGACGGAGTCCTCGGGTTCCTGGAGGAGTTTCAGCAGGTCAGGAATGGGTTGCCCGTGGATCTTCTTGGGCTTGAGCAAAGGACGGCCTTCGTAGGTGATGCGGTAGATGCGGCCGTGTTCCTTGTCGCGATTTGGGTCGCGAATGTGATGCTGCATGTGGCCGATGAGCGGCTTGTGCCAATCGACGAAGTAGAGGGCACCGTCGGGGCCGACGCTGATGGCGGCGGGGCGGAAGTTGGGGTCGGACGAGGAGATCAGGTGTTCGAGGGTTTCGCCTTTCAGGCCGGAACCTTCGTCCGAGACCTTGACGCGAAAGATGCCCTGGAAGCCGATGACGTTGATGTTGAGGAAGTTGTTCTGGAACTCCTCGGGGAAGTGGCGGCTGGAGAGGATGCCAGTGCCTGGGCAAGGACGGGAGGGACGTTCCCAGAACTGCTTCATGCCGGGGTGTTTGGCCGGGTAATCGAGGCGGCCACTGATGGCGGCGCCGAAGTAGGTGTTGTTGCCGGTGGCGTCGGTGACGAAGTCGTTGCCCCAGCGATCGAACACGCGCCCGTGCGGGTTGGCGAACCCGTAGGGGATGTAGGTTTCGAAACGGACGGTGCGGGGTTCGAAGCGGAAGATTGCCGCGTCGTTGTTCCGGACCGGGCCGAAGGCGGTCTCGATCTGGGTGCGATGGAACACGCCGTCGCTGAGGTAGATCGCGCCGCCGGGGTCGAGGCAGATGGCGTTGGCGGTGTGGTGGGAGTCCGCGGAATCGAGGCCCATCAGAATGCGTTCCTTCCAATCGGCGCGTCCGTCGCCGTTGGTGTCGCGGACGAACCAGATGTCGGGGGCTTGAACGACGATGACGCCGTCCTTGTAGAACTGGAATCCGGTGGGGCAGTTGAGGTCGTCGAGGAAGGTGGTGACTTTGTCGGCCTTGCCGTCGCCATCGAGGTCCTCGAACACCAGGAGTTTGTCGCCATCCGTGCTGGTCGGGGTGCGTTCGGGGTAGTTGGGCCAGACGGCGACCCAGAGGCGACCGCGGGTGTCCCAGGCCATTTGGACGGGGCTGATGAGTTCGGGGAACTGCTTCTCATCGGCGAAGAGGTTGACCTTCATGCCGGAGTGCACGGTCATCTTCTCGATGGCCTGTTCGCCGCCGAGATACACATGGGAGCCGTCATCCTTTTCACCGGGTTTGTTGGAGGGAACCTGGGTGACCGGCGGCAGGTTGGAGTCGTCGATCACGTGGTCGCCGCCAGCGGCGACGGCCCAGATGCGGAGGTCACGATTCGCGGTGAGCACGTCCCGCTGGGACATTTCCTCCTGCATGACCTTGTAATTGGAAATGTAGGGCGGGGCGGCGTTGCGGTCAGAAATGAAGGGGCCTTTGCCGGGTTGGTAGGCGAGGGCGGAACGGCCGCCGTAGACGTTGTAGCCGTCGATGGTGCGGTAGCGCTGGTGCCACTGGAAACTCTTCTCGTTGATGGCGGCGCGGAGTTTGTCGTGGTTGCCCGAGGGCGGGGCGATGCCCAGCAGGCCGCGGAACAGGACGGGAGCCAGTTGCCGGTCGCCTTCGTCGCTCAGGTGGAACCCGTTGATGGTGAGGGAACGCTTCTCCTTGGCGGCGTCGGCGTAGAGCGCCTGGGACGGCTTGAAGACGTCGACGAACGGCACGTTGTTGTCGCGGGCGACCGAGGCGATGGCGTCGGCGTAGAGCACCAGGTTGGCATTGATGGGGGCCGGGTCCTCGTAGTTGGGGTCCTGATGCCGTTCGGCGGCGATCGGCGAGACGAGGGCAAGGCGGGGAGCGCCGCGGCCGGAGTAGGTCTTGGTCCGCGTCTCCTGGATCCAGCGGTGGAGGTCGGCCTTGAAGCCGTCCACGCCAGCGGGTCCGCGGAACGATTCGTTGAAACCGAAGAAGGCGATGATGACGTCGGCGCGAACACGGGTGAGCCAGTCATCGGGGGTGCCAAAGTTCTCGGAGCGATGACGGAGGACGACTTCGTCGCCGGAGGCGGCGAGATTCCGGACGACGAGACGGTGCTGGGGAAACTGCGCGTGGAGCAGTGTCTCGAAGTGCCCGGAATGTTGCATGCGATCGGCGAGGGCGTTGCCGATGAGCGCGATGTGGTCGCCAGCCTGGAGGGGCAATGGCGCGGTGGGGGCGGGTGTTTGGCTGCGGGCGCTGGAGGCGAGCAGCAGCAACACCCCTGAGACAAGGGCGGTTAACTTCATGTCGATAGCGGGCAAAGGTGTTGGGAACGTTCGCAGGAAAGCGGTGAAGGCGTCAAAGGTTGGCAGCGGACTTCTCGGAATTGGCCGGCGGAGCTTGGCACGATTTCAGGTGGGATCCACTCCGTCCGGCCGACGACACCCCAGCGTGCGGGGAGCGGCGGTTTCCGAGGGAGTCACCGCGCTTAGACTCCGCGATTCGATGCCTATTCAGAAAATTTTGAGCGGCCTGGAAAGCGACGGAGGGTTTGCCGAAGCGGACCGGCTCAGGCAGGCTGTCGTTCGTCCTTTCCACGCATCCTCGAACTGAATCGAACCGATCCTTCCATGAACGATACGCGATCCATGTCTTTGAACCGGCGGGGCTTTTTGAGCGCAAGCGCGGCCGCCATGGCCACGGCGGCGGCGGTGGTCGGCGGCGCGGGCACCGCGGTGGGGGCGGAAGCAGCGGGCGGCAGGATCGTGACCCCGCCCACGGGCAAGAGCCTGCTGTTGTCCTGCAAACTCGGGATGATCGCCAAGGAAGCGGGAGGCAAGAAGCTTTCGATCGTGGAACGCCTTCAGATGGCCGGCGAAGCTGGGTTTGACGGCGTCGACTTCGATGAAGCGGGCAGTTTCACGGTCGAAGAGGCGCGTGACGCGGTCCAGAAGTCGGGCGTGTTCGTGCACAACGCGATCAACCACGCGCATTGGGGTCAGCGTCTGACCAGTCCGAAGGTCGAGGAGCGCGACAAGTCGAGGGCGAACATCGAGCATTGCATGCGGCTTTCGCACGCCGCGGGCGGGGTGGGCGTGCTGGTGGTGATTGGGAGCGCCCAGGATGGGCCGGAGGCGGAGATCGAGGAACGCTGCCGCCAGGAGATTCGCAAGTTGTTGCCGTTGGCCGGAGCTTTGGGTCAGCCGTTCCTGGTGGAGAACGTCTGGAACAAGATGCAGTACGACCACGACGCGCCGCCGGAGCAGGGGCCGGAACGGTTCATTCGGTTCGTCGACAGCTTCAAGAGTCCGTGGGTCGGGATGTATTACGACATCGGCAACCACTGGAAATACGGACAGCCGGGCGAGTGGATCCGGGCCTTCGGCCACCGCTGCGTGAAACTGGACGTCAAAGGCTTTAGCCGGGCGAAGAACAAGTTCACCGACATCACCGATGCGGAGGATGACTTGCCCTGGGGCGACGTGCGGAAGGCGCTGTCCGACATTGGGTACCACGGCTGGGCTACGGCCGAGGTCGGTGGCGGCGACGTGAAGCGCCTCACCGTGGTGCGCCAGCAGATGCAGAAGGCGTTTGGGTTGTAGGAAGCGCGCTGTTGCTTGCCGGGTCGGTGGTCCTGGCGGCTTGGCGGTGAGGCTTTGCGTGGATGATGCAGATGACCTCTCCGGATCGTCGGACCTGGACGGTCAGGTCCGCGGAGTCGGACAAGGCTTCATAGGTAAGTATCCGATAGAAAGGATCGCTCTCAGCCTCACGCTCATCCGTGGCCTCGTTCGCATGGGGCTTGCCAGGATCGAGGTCGAACGTGGGAGGTCCCAGTTTCGACTGGATCGCCTCAAGAGAATCGAGACCGGACACCAGATGTTCCAGTCGTTGGCGCTCGGTGTCCGAGAGATACTCAAACATGAATGAGCGAAGCGACTTGGGAGCTCGCCCGCCGCAGAAGGGACAGTGGTAGATCATCGTCAGGGAATGGGAACCGACGATGTGATACTCGTTGAGCCGGGGGTCGTAACGGATGTTGCTTTCGGGATCGGAAGCAAGGTGCCGGAGGAAGGTGCACTGACAGGGTGGGATGGCGTCGTTGGGCATGGGGTTGTTGGGGGTGAATCAAGGGTTCGACAGGCCTGGAGATCGATCGTCACGGGGGTGTTCCAGTTTGACGGTATGAATGGCTTTGGTAAGAATCATACTCATGGCAACCACCGTGATCACCTCCAAGGGAACCACGACGATTCCTCAGAGTATTCGTGAGCAAGCGGGGGCTCTGCCGGGCGCACGGGTTGAATGGTCGTTTAGCGAAGGCGTCATTCGAGGGATCGTTCAAGTGGATGGTTCCAACCGGCTCCAACGTCGCATTCGCCAATTGGCCGGGACGTGGGACGGGCACGTTTCCGGGGCTGAGTTGTTGCGGAGGACTCGGCCTTGATTCTGGTAGACACCTCGGTGCTGGTCGCCTGGCTCGACGCATCCCACGAGCATCATCGGATCTGTACCGAATCGCTGGAACACTGGTCGGGACGGGATGAGCTTGCCGTCTCGGCGGTGGCCTACGCGGAACTCGCGGCCGGTGCTCGAACTCGCGAAGCGGTCGACGACTGGTTATCGGGCTTCCGGCGTGTCGAAATCGACTTTGATGCTGCGTGGCGGGCTGGAGTTGCGTTCCGCCAATTCCGGCCTGGAAAAGGGGAGGGGGACCCAGTGCTCCCGGATTTTCTCATTCGCGGCCAAGCCGCAATTCTTGCTTGCCGACATCTCACCAATGACCGACGTCGTCGCAAGGTATGGCCCGAGGTGGAATGGGTCTTCCCTGAGGATCGCTGACGGTTTCGAACTTGTGTGACCGCGTTACCTAGGATGCTCTCCCGACTGCTCATCGCCGCCCTGGCTTGGGCGACTACCGTGCCGATGCTCGGTGCCGACTCGATCACCGATCCTGCGGCGCAGGTTCCAACGAAGGTTTTGCCACGCCCTGGTGAGGTGTTTCGCGTTGCGGGGCGAACGGCCTTTCTCATTCCGGCGACGCGGGAGCCGGGGCAAGCCGCCAAACCATGGGTCTGGTATGCTCCGACTCTCCCCGGTCTTCCCGGCAACGAGGAGCAATTCATGTTTGATCGATTTCTCGATGCCGGCATCGCGATCGCCGGGATCGACGTGGGCGAATCCTATGGGAGTCCGGAAGGGCGCCGGGGATTCGACGCGCTCCACGAGGAGATGACCGGGCGCCGAGGCTATGCGTCCAAGCCCGTCCTGCTGGGGCGAAGCCGGGGAGGCCTGATGACCTTGTCGTGGGCCGCCGAGAACCCCGACAAGGTCGCCGGATTTGCCGGCATTTACCCGGTGTGCAACGTGGCCAGCTACCCGGGTATTGCGAAGGCGGCTGGGGCGTATCGGATGACGGCGGAGGAACTCGGCGCTCACCTGCGCGAGCACAATCCGGTCGACCGCCTCGCGGGGCTCGCCAAGGCCGGCGTGCCGCTCTTCGCCATTCACGGCGACGTGGACACGGTGGTGCCGCTGGAGGCGAACTCAGGATTGGTTCGGGAGCGCTACGCGGCACTGGGCGGTTCCATGCAGTTGGTCGTGCCGGCAGGTCAGGGTCACAACATGTGGTCCGGCTTCTTTCAGAGCCCCGAGTTGGTGGCTTTTGTCCTGACTCACGCCTTGCCTGCCGCTCCGGGGAAGCCCCCGGTTCGGCATTGAGCCCGACCGGTGGACGCGCTCAGGATGGAGTTGGACAGCACGAGCCATTCTCCCATGAAAACCAACGTCCCTGAGTCCATGACACGTCGCATGTTTGCCGAGACGTCCCTGAAAGCCGCTGCCGTCGCCGCCCTGGCGGGCCAGGGGTTGCTGGCGTCGGCCGCCGAACCGGCCCGGGCGCCGATGCGCAAAGCCATCATGTACGGCACGATTGGAGTGGGGAAGTCGGTGATGGAGAAACTCCAGGCGGTGAAAGAGGCCGGCTTCGAGGGTGTTGAGCCCAATGGCGGCATGGATCAGGACGAAGTCATGCGGGCGTTGGAAGCCACGGGACTCCAGGCGGCGAGTGTCTGCTGCCATACGCATTGGGCGAAACCGCTGTCGGATGCGGTTCCTGCCAATCGAGCCATCGGCCTCGAGGGGCTGAGGCAGTCGCTCAGGGATGCCAAGCGCTATGGCGCGGGATCCGTCTTGCTGGTGCCGGCGGTGGTCAATGAACAGGTGAGCTACGCGGAGGCTTGGGATCGTTCGGTGGCCGAGATTCGCAAGGCGATTCCGCTGGCCGAGGAACTGGGCGTGACCATTTCGATTGAGAACGTTTGGAACAACTTCCTGCTCAGTCCGCTGGAGGCTGTTCGGTACGTCGACGAATTCAACAGCCCGCGGGTCGGCTGGCATTTTGACATTGGCAACGTGATCAACACGGGATGGCCGGAGCAGTGGATTCGCATCCTTGGCAAGCGCATCCAGCGGATTCATCTCAAGGAATTCAGCCGTCAGAAGGCGGACAAGGAGGGCAAGTGGGCCGGGTTCTCCGTCGAGTTCCTCAAGGGTAGCAACGATTGGCCGGCGATCATGAAAGCCCTGGCGGCAATTGGATACACGGGTTGGGGTATCGCGGAACAGGGCGGCGGCGGCAGCCCCGAGGGTCTCAAGAATCTCTCGGACTCCATCTCCAGGATTTTCGCCAGCTGACCCGGAAAGTCGTTTCCGGGTTCCGAATGCATACGGCCGAATACGCTCGAGGCGAGATCGTCGTGCTGCGGCGAGGGTGGGGTGGTGGCGCTGACGGCTAGGCGGTGTGTTCGCCGTGTGGAATGCCAAGAGCGTGTTGCCGGGCGTGCAGAAGATGTGAAACGATCCGATCCACCCCGACGGCGCGTTTCACTTCCGCGAACACGAACGGGCCTTCACCCCGCATTTTCAATGTGTCGCGTTCCATCACGCCGAGGTCGGCGCCGACGGCTGGGGCAAGGTCGATCTTGTTGATCACCAGCAGATCGCTCTGGGTGATACCGGGACCGCCTTTACGGGGGATTTTGTCGCCGCCGGCGACGTCGATGACCTGGATGGTGAAGTCCGCCAGTTCGCGGCTGAAACAGGCGGCCAGATTGTCACCCCCGGATTCGATCAGGAGCAGGTCGGGCTTGAACTGCCGGTGCAGGTCTTCGAGGGCAAGCAGGTTGGCGGTGATGTCTTCGCGAATGGCGGCGTGTGGGCAACCGCCGGTTTCGACGGCGCGAATTCGGGCGGGTTCGAGCGCGCCGTGGCGGACGAGGAATTCGCCGTCTTCACGGGTGAAGATGTCGTTGGTGACGGCGCACAGGTTCATGCGGTCGCGGAGGGCGAGGCAGAGTTGAAGCATCAATGCGGTCTTCCCGCTCCCGACCGGGCCGCCGACCCCAACGGTGAAGCCGCGGCGGTTGAAGTCGCGGTTGAGCGGACGATCGCGCAGGTGAAAATGTCCGGGGTGATCCAGATGCTCGTGCGTGTGGCCGTGGTCACCGTGGCTGTGGTTGTGGTAGTGGTTGTGATGGTGGGAATGCGAATGCTCCGGGCCGTGGGAGTGCGAATGAGCGAGGGGCTGCGTCGGGTTCATGGAGCGGCGGAGGGGACGGAATTGGGATGGGCGATGTAAGCCCGCCACCCGCCGAACGCGGTGATTTCGCGTTGGCCTTCACAGAGGAACGGCTCTCCGAGGACTCCGAGCACCTCGGTGCCGTCCGCGAGGCGGACCTTGCCGATGGTGAGCCCGGGCGGCTCTTGGAGCAAGATGTCGACCAACCCGGAGCTAGGGACGCTCCAAACTTCGACGGCGACGGCGACCCCGCGTTCTTCCCGACCGACCCGAATCATGGCGGGGTGGCGATCCCGGATGGACCAGAGGCGATAGGTGGGCTCAGTGGTGGTTTCCTGGACGAACGTGGCGCCGGCCTGGAGGAGGTTGGGATTGAGTTCGAGCCCGCGCATCAGGGTGCCGTTGACGGCGAGGAGGGCGTGGGCGGACGGCGAGGTTTGAGTGGTTTGGTGCAGCACAAGAATTCGTGGGGATTGGTCCGATCGGACACATGGCTGGATGCGGCAACAGATCACTACCAGTTGCCTGTCACCCTGTTATGGGGTGAAATAATCCGGGTAAAATAGATGCCAGTTCGGGGTTGGCGATGCCAGAGAAGCTCAACTGGGTGTCTGTCCCTTTGTTGGTGTCCCCTCTACCAGTTGCCTGTCCCTCTGTTGGCAACAGATTACTACTAGTTGCCTGTCACCTTGTTATGGGGTGAAATAATCCGGGTAAAATAGGTGCCAGTTCGGCGTTGGCGATGGCAGAGGAGCTCAACTGGGTGTCTGTCCCTTTGTTGTTGTCCCCTACCAGTTGCCTGTCCCTCTGTTGGGGATGAAACGATCCGGGTAAAACAGGAATCAGTTCGTGGTCAGGCGGGCGGGTGGCCCGGCGGTGGGCCGTCCAGGAAACGGACCGGCTTTTCGTAGATGGCGAGCACGATGCACCCGGATTCGCTGAGAATGCTGTGGGAGGTGCCAGGCGGGTTGATGATCAGCATGCCCGCATCGGCGCGGGTGTTTTCGTCCACCTGCGATCCAGAGAGGACCAGGATGTGTTCGTAACCAACGTGTTCATGCAGGGGCACGCGTCCGCCGGGTTGGAAGCGAAGCAGGGCCGCGGTTGGCCCCGACTTGCCGTCGCCGTAGAGCCGGTGAATCTCGACGCCATCGCCGAACGGCATCCAGGGTAGTTTGTGCTGCCACCCGGAAACCTGGAAGAGGTCGGTGATCTTGAGGACTTGAGCGAGACCTTCGTGCATGGGGAGCGGGCTTTCCAAGATGGTGGGGCACGTTTTGTGAGAGTGAATTGGCGCTGGGTCCGGGGAGAACGTTGATCGGTAGCGGCAGGCGTCTCGCCTGCCGTGGAGCCGGGCATCTTGCCCGGCGGATGAGGCGAACGAAGTGGTCTGACGAATGTATTCTCCCTTCCGTGGGGCGGGACGCCCTACTCTACGGCAGGCGGGACGCCCGCCGCTACGGACGCGCGGTTTCATCGAGAGCGATCGGTTGGGGCGGGGTTTGTGGGCGTCGGGGCGAAGCGAACCGGCTTCTCGTAGATGGCGAGGACGATGCACCCGGGTTCGCTGACCACGCTGTGGGAGGTGCCCGGCGGGTGGAGGGCCAAGGTTCCGGCGTGAAGTGGACCGTTCTGGTCACGCTGGGAACCGGCCAGAACAAGGATGTGTTCGTAGCCGGTGTGGGAGTGGAGCGGGACTTTGGCGGATTCCTTGAATCGGAGCAGGGCCGCAGCCGGACCTTCGAGGCCGTCGCCGTAGAGCCGATGGATTTCGACTCCGGGGCGAAAGGCCTTCCACGGCAGCCGGTTTTGCCAGGCCTCGATTTGCCAGAGGTTGGTCACTTCCTGGCGTGGGAAGGGTGGAACGGCATCGGGTTCCACGGGAATTGGCGACGATGAACCAGCCTGGAGCGCCCAGCCCAGTGCGGTGGCGGTGACGAAGCCGGCGAGGAAACCGTGCGTCATGGGTGGAGGGGGAACAGGTTTCGGGAGATGGCCAGGCCTAGAGGAAAGGCGAGGCGGGCATGCAGGGAAGACGGGGCTTGAGCCGCGGTGGCGTTTACCGGGCGTGCAGCCGGATTGGCCGTGGAAGGAGGACCGGCCGAGGGTTCCGTAACCCCAATGGATCGCAGGATGTCGGAACTGTGGGCGGTGGCGGCGACGATACCGCCTTGGGCGCGGACCATGTCCATGGTGGACTGTTTGAACTCGGGGAAATAGCTCTCGGTCGCGTCCTCGATCAGGAGGCATTCAAAACCCCGGTCATTGGCTTCGCGCAGGGTGGTTTGAACGCAGACCTCGGTGGTGACGCCGCCGACGAGCAGGTGGGTGATGGCCTGGACGCGCAGCATACTTTCAAGGTCCGTGCGGCAGAAGGCGCCTTTCCCGGGCTTGGTCAGGACGAGTTCACCGGGGACGGGTGCCAGTTCCGGAATGATGCCGTTGCCGGGTTCGCCGAGGATGAGGATGCGTCCCATGGGACCGGGGTCGCCGATCCGACTGCCGTCTTTGCCGCGGCGGAGTTTGGCCGGCGGGCAGTCGGTAAGGTCGGGGTGATGACCTTCGATGGTGTGGATGACGGGGAAGCCGCGCATGCGGAAGGCCACGAGCAGCCGCTGGAGCACGGGCACGATCGGTCGGAGCCGGTGCACGTTGTTGCCCAGGGATTCGCCGAAGCCGCCGGGTTCGAGGAAATCGCGCTGCATGTCGATGATGACGAGCGCGAACCGGCCGGGGGCGGGCAGTTGGAAATCAGCGGGCTTGGCTGGGATGACGGGCATGGTTGGGTTGGCCTTCGGCATCGTGGCGTTGGATCGGGGTGTGAACGGTGGGGATGAGGTGGGTCAGTGACCGGCCATGTGATGGCCGATGACGCGGATGTCGGCGGTGGCCGGGGTGGTTTCGTGAACGAAGGCGCCCTGGGACATGACCATGACGCGATCAGCGAGGGCCAGGAGTTCATCCAGGTCCTCGGAGACGAGCAGCACGGCAACGCCTCGGTTGCGGGCCTCGGTGATCTGGCTGTGGATGGATTGAACGGCGGCGAAATCGAGGCCGAAGCACGGATTGGCGCAAATGAGCAACCTGGCCGTGCCCGGTCCGAGTTCGCGGGCAAGCACGGCCCGCTGAACATTGCCTCCCGACAAGTCCCCGATCGGTGTTTCGGTGGAACGAGTCTTCACGGAGAACCGGGTAATCAGCGACTGCCCGAACTGGCGGATCGCGGCCCGGCTGACCCAGGTGCGCGCCCGGGTGATGGGAGGGCGGTCGTACACGCGGAGAGCGATGTTCTCCGCGACGGTCATGGAGGGTACGCAGGCGTTGCGCAACGGTTCCTCGGGCAGCAAAAAAACCCCGTGCTGATCCGCCTCGCGTCGGGTGGCTTGGTAGGGGGACTCGTGGACAAGCACCTCGCCGTCGGTGGCCATGCGTTGGCCAGCCAGCACTTCAACGAGTTCCCGCTGGCCGTTGCCGGAGACACCGGCGATGCCGACCACTTCACCCTCGCGAACGGTCAGATGAACTCCGCGCAGCGCCGGCACGCCGTTGTCGCGATCGGCGCACAGGCCGCGCAGTTGAAGGGCAATCGGACCGACGGAGCGCACGGTCTTCGGGGTGGGAGGAGCGGTGCGCTGACCGCCCATCATCTGGGAGGCGAGGGTATCGGCGTCGACCTCCCGGACCTTGCTACCGCCGACGCGTTTCCCGCGGCGCAGGACGGTGACGTCGTCGCAATATCCAAACACCTCGCGGAACTTGTGGGAGATCAGGAGCACGGAGAGATCGCCGGCGACCACCTTTTCGCGGATCAACGAGAGCACCTCATCGGCTTCGGCAGGGGTCAGGACCGACGTGGGTTCGTCGAGGATGAGGAACCGGCTTTCCAGATAGAGCTGTTTCAGGATTTCCACCTTCTGCTTTTCGCCAGCTGCCAGTTGCGAAGCGGGGGTGTCGAGGGGGATGCGAAAGGGTGCGGAACGCATGAACGCTTCCAGGCGTTCCCGTTCGGCGGGCCAGGGGATGATGGAGGGGAGGTCGGGCCGGCTGAGCACAAGGTTCTCAGCGACGGTCATCGCAGGCACCAGGGTGAAATGCTGGTACACCATGCCGATGCCGAATTGGTATGCGTCGTAAGGACTGCGGATCTCCCGGGAATGACCGTCGATGACGATGTCGCCGTCGTCGGCCTGGTGGAACCCCATGATGCACTTCACGAGGGTGCTCTTCCCCGCTCCGTTTTCGCCGACCAAGGCGTGGCAGGTGCCCGGAGGGATGGTGAGCGAGACGGATTCGTTGGCCACGAACGACCCGAAGCGTTTGGTGACGCCGACCAACTCCAGGGGAAGCGGGCGTTTGGGGCGTGGGGGCAGGGGTGGGATCACCATGGCAATCGGGGGAGATGGATGAGGGAGAACCCCTTGTTTGAAATGGAACTGCTCACGGCCCATGAACCGGGGATTCCGGGGGGCGGGACGCACGCCGCTACGGATGAACGGTTCATGGAGAGCGGCGTTGGCGCAGGCGCCATGCTCACAGACCATGAACCAGGATGGACTCCGGGGGGCGGGACGCCCCACTCTACGGCAGGCGAGACGCCCGCCGCTACGGAGGCGAGGTTCATGGAGAGCCACCTGTTCGATAGCGACCTGCTCACGGGCCATGAACCGGGGATTCCAGGGGGCGAGACGCCCCCTTCTACGGCAGGCGGGACGCCCGCCGCTACGGACGGCCGGTTCATGGAGAGCGGCGTTGGCGTTGGCGCCATGCTCACGGGCCATGAACCTGGGGAGGCGGGGGGATTACGATGAGGAGTAGGAGTACGATGACGAGGGGAGGGCAGGTTCATGGAGAGGAGTGTTTTCCAAGAATGGACACGTATTGGGGTCCATGAACCGTGGCGCGAGGAGTGGAGCGGGCGGCCCTCATCCCGGCCTTCTCCCGGAGGGAGAAAGAGAAGATGCAACGCGGGTTTCGGAGGGCTAGGCCGGGCGTCGGCTGGTGCGATTCGCGACGGCTCGGATGGCTTGAGTTCCGGCATGTCGCCGTGCGGGATATGCGACACCCTCTCCCCCTGGGAGAGGGCCGGGGTGAGGGGGCCCGGTTCAACCCTCGCGATCGCTGCCACGGAAAGATTCATGGAGAGCGGTGGCATGGTCGGGTGACCCTTCATGGCAGGCTCTCGAGGGTGCGGAGCAGATC
>CAUJJW010000353.1 GCA_963205105.1 Verrucomicrobiota bacterium
GTTGTTCCGCCGAGAGGGCCGGTGACAAAGCCGTGCAGACGAGGGCAAGCCAAAGGCTGGAGCACCGGGAGGGCAGGGTGGGTCGTGACATGGAATCCGGGGATTGAAGGGGTGGGGAGGGTCAGCGTGGGAGCGGTTAGAAGGAGGTGGTTTCTGGTGTGAGGCGGGTGCGGGGCAAACGGGTTGCTCGTCGGAGTCGGGTGGATATGCTCACGCGTCTATGAGATCCGAGTTGCGAGCCGCTGTCGTAGCACACGCCCTCTTGCTGTGCCCAGTTCTGTTCACGGCTTGCGGTGGCAAGCCAGCCGAGAGCACCACCCCCGCGGCCCGGGTTGAATCCCAACCGGTTTCCACCCCGAGCCCTGCGACGCCTCCGACCGACGCCACGACGGTCCGGCATGTGGACGTTGCAGGTGCGAAGAAGCTGCTGGCCGACGGCGGTAACGTCGTGGTGCTGGACGTGCGAACACCCGAGGAATTCGCGGGCGGCCACGTCGCCGGCGCGACGAACCTGGATTTCAACTCCCCGGACTTCCGCGACCACCTGTCGAAGCTCGACCGCGACAAGACCTACCTCGTGCACTGCGCGGCCGGTGGACGCAGCACGCGGTCGCTCTCGCGCTTCAAGGATCTCGGCTTCAAGTCGGTGGTTCATCTCGACGGAGGCTTCAACGGCTGGGTCGAGGCCGGACTGCCGGTCGCCAAATAGGCGCCATCGCGTGGAGCGCCTGCCCATCGTCGAGGTTGAGGCCGAGTTGATGCAGCACCTGCGGGAGGTTCCGCGGGTGGTGTTGTCGGCGCCCACCGGTTCCGGCAAGTCCACCCAGGTGCCGCAGATGCTGCTGCGCCATGGCCTGTTGGACGGCGGTCAGGTGGTCGTCCTGCAACCGCGGAGGTTGGCCACGCGTCTGCTCGCACGCCGGGTGGCCGAGGAAATGAACGTCCCGCTCGGGGCCGAAGTGGGTTACCAGGTCCGCTTCGAACGCGTGGAAAGCGCCCGGACCCGGATCAAGTTCGTGACCGAAGGCATTCTCCTGCGCCGGATGCTCGACGATCCCGGGCTGGACGGGGTGAGCGCCCTGGTTTTCGACGAATTCCACGAACGCCATCTCTACGGCGACATCACCCTGGCCCAGGCCCTCGAACTCCAGGAACGCCGCCGGCCCGATCTCCGGCTGGTGGTGATGTCCGCGACCCTGGACCTGAAGATTCTCGAAGCCTATCTCAAGCCCTGTTCGGTGGTGAAAGCGGAGGGCCGCACCTACCCCGTGGAAGTCGAGTATGCGGATCGCCCCAGCTACTCGGACCCGCGACCGGTCTGGGAACAGGCGGCGGACGCGTTTGCCGACAGCGTGCGACGCGGGGGTGGCGGGGACGTGCTCGTGTTCATGCCCGGCGCCTTCGAGATTCAACGCACCCTGGAGGCCATCCGCGGGAGATCCGAATCACGCGGGTACCAGCTGCTCCCGCTGCACGGGGAGTTGTCGCCGCGCGACCAGGATGCGGCCGTCGCGCGGTATGAACGTCCCAAAGTGGTGGTGGCCACCAACGTGGCGGAGACCTCCATCACCATCGACGGCGTGCGCTGGGTGATCGACAGCGGTCTGGCCCGCATCCCGCGCCACGACCCGGCCCGCGGCATCAACACCCTGTTGGTGGAAAAGATCAGTCGGGCCTCGGCCGAACAACGCACCGGCCGAGCCGGGCGAACGGCGCCCGGAACCTGTCTTCGGCTGTGGTCGCTCGACGAGCACGCCCATCGTCCAGCCCAGGAATTGCCGGAGGTGAAGCGCCTCGATCTGGCCGAGGTGGTGCTCACCTTGAAGTCAGCGGGCGTCGCGGATCTGAAGGCGTTCCGCTGGTTGGAACCGCCGGATTCGGCGGCCCTCGGGCATGCCGAATCGTTGCTTCTGGACCTGGGCGCCTTGGAGCGGGAGGGCCCGGAGGGTTGGACCCGGATCACCGAGTTGGGCCGACGGATGCTCGCCTTCCCCGTGCACCCGCGCTACGCGCGCCTACTGCTGGCCGCGCAGGAGGCCGGTTGTGTCGTGCCCGCGGCGTTGATCGCGGCGCTGACCCAGGGACGCGATTTGTTCGTGCGGAAGGTGGACCGCGACACCGCCCGCACCCGCGAGGATCGGATCGGGGATCGGTCGACCTCGGATTTTCTCCTGCTGATGAAGGCGTGGGATTACGCCGCGGCGCAGGACTTCCGGCTCGAGGCCTGTCAGAAGGTGGGCATTCACGCCATGACCGCCCGGCAGGTGGCGCCCTTGCTGGCGAATTTCCTGCGCCTGGCGGAGCGGGAAGGTCTGGATGTGACGCCCCGCGAATGGGACGAGGCGAAACTGCGTCGGTGCATTCTCCTGGCGTTCTCGGATCACGTGGCGCGGCGGGCGGACGCCGGAACATTGCGGTGCGAGATGGTTCATGGACGTCGCGGCGTGCTAGCGCGGGAAAGCGCGGTTCAGGACAGCCCGTTGCTGGTGGTCGCGGAAGTTCGTGAAGTCGGCGGTCGGGGCGGCGAGGTGAACACGATTCTGTCCCTGGCGACCGCGGTGGAACCCGACTGGCTGCGGGAATTGTTTCCATCGGACATGGGGCGGAACGTGCGGGTCAGCTACGACACGGTGGCCAAGCGGGTGATGGCGGAAGAACAGGTGGTCTTCCGTGATCTCCCGGTGGAGACCCGCCGATTGGATCCGCCGCCCGAAGATGCCGCGGCGAAGCTCCTGGCCGACGAAGTCCTGGCGGGCCGGCTCACGCTCGGAGGCTGGGACCATGGTGTGGAACAGTGGATTGCGCGCCTGAACTGCCTGGCAAAGTGGTGTCCCGACCTGCAATTGACGCCGATCACGGAGGCGGATCGGCGTGATCTCGTGGAGCAGATCTGCCACGGGGCCTTCGGGTACAAGGACATCAAGGACCGCCCGGCGCGGCCCGCGGTGCAAGCGTGGCTGAACGGCCATCAACAGGCGCTGGTGGACAAGCACGCGCCCGAGCGCTTGGAACTGGCCAATGGCCGAAAACCCAAGGTCACCTACTCCGCCGAGAACCCGCCCTTCATCGCGCTGCGCATCCAGGAATTGTACGACGTGCAGCAGACTCCTCGGATCGCCATGGGTCGGGTGCCCGTCACCGTTCACATTCTCCTGCCCAGCATGCGCCCGGTGCAGGTGACCCAGGACCTCGCCAACTTCTGGAAGGAACACTATCCCCGGGTGAAATCGGAGATGCAGCGCAAGTATCCGAAGCACGAATGGCGCTGAATCGCGGTTCAGGCGCCGGCTGGTTTCAGTTGGTCCAGCACCTGGTGGATTTCTGCGTCGGGGACCCGCTGCCCCCAGATGACGTCACCGATACGCCGGGCCAGCACAAACTTCACCTCGCCGCCCGCGACTTTCTTGTCGAGACGCATGGCGCCGAAGAGACGAACCCGCTGGGCCTTCGAAAGCCGCAGGGTCGTGGGCAGACCTGCACGCTCAAAAAGCACACGGATGCGCGCCACATCGGCGGCCGGCATCTGAAGCAGTTTCTGAGAGAGCAACGCCGCGGCGACCTGGCCGACGGAGATGGCTTCGCCGTGCAGGTAACGGCCATAGGCGGTGATGGCTTCGATCGCATGACCCACGGTGTGCCCGAAGTTGAGCGTCGCCCGACGGCCCGACTCCGTTTCATCTTCCGCCACCACCTCCGCCTTGATTTCACAGCACCGGGCAATGATGGGCGCCAGGACCTTGGGGTCGCGCGCCAGAATCCGGTCCAGGTCCCGTTCCAGTCGGCGAAACAGCGCCGGATCGCAGAGAATCCCGTACTTGATCACCTCGGCCAGTCCGGCCCGGAACTCGCGATCGGGCAGGGTGCGCAAGGTGTCCAAATCGCAGAGCACCAGGCGCGGTTGATGGAAGGCGCCGACCAGGTTCTTGCCGGAGGCGAGGTTGACGCCGACCTTGCCGCCGACCGAGCTGTCGACTTGTGCGAGCAGCGTGGTGGGGACTTGGACGAAGGCGATGCCGCGGAGATAGGAGGCGGCCACGAAGCCGGCGAGATCACCGGTAACGCCGCCGCCGAGGGCGACGACAAAGGACTTCCGTTCGAGCCGTTGGGCGGCGAGTTGATCGAAACAAGCCTCCACCACTTTGAGGCGTTTGGCGGGTTCGCCCGCGGGCACGGTGACCAGGGTGGGATGAAATCCGGCGGCTTCGAGACTGCTCATTGCTGTGGCGCCGTAGCGCGGGGCGACCTGGGCGTCGGCGATCACCGCGCAGGAGGAAGCCAAGCCCAGGGATCGACACCGCCGGCCGAGGGAAGGCAGCAGATCCTCGCCGACGAGGATGGGATAACTGCGGGACCCGAGAGACACCGTGACCGTGCGCATGCCGGTGAGGGTACGGAAGGCGGCGATGGATTCCAGCTTGGGGGTGGTGCCCAAGAACGAGGTGGACGTTTCCTCCCGGGATGCTAGAGCCCTTTTCATGACGCGTCGGGGCTTTCTACGTCGAGGCTGGGGTTGGGCCGTGATGGGTGCGGCTCTCGGCCCCGGCGTGGCGGTCGCTCAACTCGAGGACCTGCTGGGACTGGGTCAGCAGCTGCTGGGGGACCAATTGGATCCGGCGGTGATCGAAGCCCTGCGTTCCGGCGACCCGACCCAGCTCCAGTCGTGGCTGAAGGTGGCGGCCGAGGAATTGCAGGGGGAACACGTGCTGGATCTGGCGGCCCTGGAAGACGGGGCGGCGGTGGTTCTGCCGCTGCTGGATCGCAGTCCCGCGACCAAGGGCTATGCTTCCTGGCTTCGTGCCCGCATGGACTACTTCAAGGTCGCCGACTTTTTTCGGGAGACGCTGCCGCGTCCTGGCAAAGCCCCGAACCAACCGGAACCCCCGCCCATGACGCCCACGCCCGAGCAGGAACGGAAGGCCTGGAAGAAGCAGGTGGAGCAGCAGGCGCCGCCCAAGTTGGCTGCGACCTGGGTGCCGCGGTTGAAACCAGTGTTTCGAAAGGCGGGTGCGCCCGTGGAATTCGTGTGGCTAGCCGAAGTGGAGTCCTCGTTTGAGCCGCTGGCGCGGAGTCCGGCCGGTGCCGTGGGCATGTACCAGTTGATGCCGGGCACGGCGCGGGATCTGGGTTTAAAGACGGCACCCCGGGACGAGCGCCTGGTGCCTGAGAAAAGCGCGCAAGCCGCGGCCACCTACCTGGGGCGGCTGCGCAAACAATTCGGGGACTGGCGACTGGCCCTGGCGGCGTACAACGCCGGGCCAGGTCGCGTGTCGGAGACTCTCAAGCGGCAAAGAGCCAGGAGTTACGACGCCATTGCGCCGCATCTCCCAGCGGAAACCCAGATGTACGTGCCGAAGTTCGAGGCGGTCCTCCAGCGTCGGGAAGGCCGGGCGCTCCACACGCTGAAGGCGTGATTTTGCCGTTCCGCTCAGCTCTTCTTGGCGCCGTAAATGTCGTCCGGGTTCTGAAGTCGGGTTTCCGTGGTTTCGATGGAGGACCCCTTCTCCCGCACCGACCGGAAGAAGCACGATTGATATCCTTCGTGGCAGGCGGCGCCGGTTTGCTCGACCTGAATGAGCAGGGTGTCGCCATCGCAGTCGAAGGCCACGTCCACCACGCGTTGCACATGGCCGCTGGATTCGCCCTTCATCCAGTACTTCTGACGGGAGCGGCTCCAGAAGTAGGTGAAACCCGTTTCTACCGTGCGCTCAAGCGACGTCCGATTCATCCAGGCCATCATGAGGACGCGGCCGGTCGACCGTTCCTGAATGATGGCCGGGATGAGGCCGTCGGCATTGAACTTCAAGGAATCGAGGAAGCTCATCGTGATGGTGCCCCCTTCCGGGGGGGCGACAGCTTGGCAGGTCCGAAGCTCGATGCAACGCAGCAACCGCGGCGTTTCCCCGGTTGCCAAGCTCCGTGGCGCCCGGCTAGCGTGCCACTGATGAAACGCGTCGCAGTCTGGCTGCTGTTTTTGGGCGTCGCGCTCGGGGTCCGGGCGCAGTCGCCCGATGCGGAATTCCTGCAGTTCTACAGCATCATGCAGCAGGGCGAGATTCTGGAGCGCTCGGGTCAATACTCCGACGCCATGGATCGGTTCCAGACCGCCCAACGCGATCTCCAGCGCTTCGCCAAGGCTTACCCCAATTGGAACGAGAAGCTGATCCGGTTCCGCCTGTCCTACCTCGCCGGGAAGATCGGCTCGCTGGGCATGAAGAAGGTCGAACCTGCTCCGACCGTGGCAGCTCCGTCCGTGGGCGTGCCTCTGACCGGAACCTCGCCCACCCAGCCCGGAGGGCTCACTCCCACCGATCGCGAACGTCTCGAACGAGCCGAAAGCCAGCTGGCCGATGCCGAAGCCCGTGCCCAGCAGGCGCTGCGCAACGCCGACGAAGCCAATGCCCGTGCCAATCAGGCCGACGAACGCACCGCCCGGCTGGCCCTGGATCTCCGGCTCGCCCGGGATCGTGTCGAAGTGTTGCAAGCCACCGAACAGAACCTTTCCACCGCGCGCAACCGCCTCGAAACCGAACGCAACTCCCTCCAGGCCCGACTGCGCGAAGCCCTCGCCCCCAAGCCCGCCGCCCTGGATCCCGCCGAACTCGCGCGCGCCCAGGAGCGAAACCTCCTCCTCACCAAGGAGAACGAGATTCTCAAGGCCAGCCTCGATCGGCAGATGTCCGATTACAAAAAGCTCGTCGAAACCGCGGCCAAGGCCCTCGAACTCGAAAAGCAACTCGGCTCCGCCCGCACCGAACTCGCCTCCCTGCGCCGCGAAAATAACGACCTCCGAGGCGAACGCCAAAAACTCACCGCCAAGGTCGAGGCGCTCGGGAAGAAATCCGACCCCTCCGCCGAGCTTCGTGGCGAAATCGATCAGCTCAAGCGCGAGCTTGCCGCCGCTCGCGGCGGGTCCGATTCCGGAATTTCCAGTTCTGATTTGGCCCAATTGCGCGCCGAACTCGCCGAGCAACGGGCGGCTGCCGCCGAACTACGCGCCGACAACACCACGCTGAGTCGGGAGTTGGAAAAGTTGTCCGCGATCAAGGTCACCCCGGCGAGCCTCAAGACCGCCGAGGTTCCCTCGATGGAATTTGCCGCCACCGAGGCCCTCAACCGAGTCCGGCGCCTGGAACGCGAGCGGGATGAACTGCGCCTGGCATTGGAACAAACCCGGGGCGAACTGAAACAGCGCGAGACCGCGGGACAGGTCCAGGGCACCGAGATGACCCGCAAGGTCTCCGGGCTCGAAGCACGGATCGCTTCGTTGGAAGCCAAACCCGAGCCCTATGCGCCCGAGGAATTGGCCCTCTTCCAGGCCCCCTCGAGGGCGGCTGAAATCGCCAGCGAAACCCCCACCGCCGGCTCCCGAGCCCCGCTCCAGATGGCTCAGGCCTCTCCGGCGCCCGCCGCGAAACCGGAAGAAACACCAGGCTCCGCGTCCACCAACGCCCCTTCCGCTCCTTCGGCGGCTCCCGCCGCCAGCCCCGCTTCCAGTGGCTCAGCCACCCCGCCTCCCGCAGGCGGTGCCCGTCGCCGAACCCTCCGCGACCTTCCCTCCGGCGCGAGCATTCTCGCCGCCCAAGCCCAACGCGCCTTCGCCCAACGCCGGTTCGAGGATGCCGAGAAAGCGTATCGGGAGATCCTCACCCTCGACGAACGCAACGTCTTCACCCTCGGCAATCTCGCCGCCATTCTCGTCGAACGCGGTCGCCTCGACGAAAGCGAAGTGATGCTCAAGCGCGCCTTGGAAGCCGATCCCCAGGATCCCTTCAGCCTGTCGCTCCAAGGCATCATTCGCTTCCGCCAACAGCGCTACGACGAGGCTTTTGATGCCCTCAGCCGCTCCGCCCTGCTCGATCCGGACAACGCGGACACCCAGAATTACCTCGGCATCACCCTCAGCCAGCGTGGTCAGCGCAAAGCCGCCGAAGCCGCCCTGCGCAAGGCGCTCAAGCTCGCCCCGTCGTCTCCCGCAGCGCACTACAACCTCGCCGTGGTCTACGCCACCCAGAAGCCCCCCTACCTGGAGCTGGCACGGTACCACTACGAAAAAGCCCGACGCTCCGGCCAGCCCGCGAACCCCGCCTTCGAGGGAGTTCTCCGCGGCGAATCCCCGACCCCGGTCGATCCTCCCGCCCCGAAGCCCTGACCGCCGAGGCTGCCCGCATGCTTCGGCAGTTCTCCAGCCAGTTGCACCTGGATACCCGCGGGCGTGGCTTCACCGAGGTCACCCGCGAGCTTGCCCAGTTCGTGCGCGTGTCCGGTGTGCAAACCGGCCTGCTCACCGTCCTCCTCCAACACACCTCCGCCTCGCTGCTCATCCAGGAAAACGCCGACCCGGAGGTGCGCGCGGACTTTGAACGGTTCTTCCGCCGACTGATCCCCGACGGCGACCGCTTGTTCCAGCACGATGCCGAGGGGCCCGATGACATGCCGGCCCACATCCGCACCGCCCTCACCACCGTGAATCTGAGTCTGCCGGTCGTCGGCGGTTCGCTGGCGCTGGGAACCTGGCAGGGGGTGTATGTGTGGGAACACCGGACCGCGCCGCATCGCCGCCACATCGCCCTCCACTTCATTGGCGAATGATGAGAATCGCCCTGGTTTTGGCTGCTCTCGTCTGGGGCGTTGTCCGTTTTCCCCTTTCGGCCGCCGATATCCCCCCATCCGCCGTTCCTGCTCCCGACCTCGGCCTCAGCGTGGATGCCACCGGGCAACTTCTGCTTCGAGGACGACCCTTTCGTGGCATCGGGGTGAACTACTACGACGCCTTCGTGCGCTCGCTGGGCGATGGACCGAATCGGGACGTTGAGCCGGGCTTCCGCGATCTGGCGACCCACGGCATTCCGTTCGCCCGCTTCTCAGCCGGCGGCTACTGGCCCGTCGATTGGGGCCTCTACCAAACCAATCGAACCGCCCACTGGGAACGTTTGGACGCTGTCATCCGCGCTGCCGAGCGAACCGGCCTGGGGCTGATTCCGTCCCTGTTCTGGCACCATCCCACCCTTTCCGATCTGGCCGGTGAACCCATCGATCAATGGGGCCAGCCGTCCAGTGCGACCATCGTTTGGATGCGCACCTACACCCGCGAGGTCGTGACCCGTTACCGCACTTCACCGGCCATCTGGGCCTGGGAGTTCGGCAATGAAATCAATCTCGCCGCCGATCTGCCCAACGCCGCCCAGCACCGGCCACCCACCCCGCCCGGCCTCGGCACGCCTGCCTCACGCAGCGAGCGCGATGAACTGACCCACGCCGCCTTCCGCGTGGCTCTCGCCGAGTTCGCCATGGAAGTGCGACGCCATGACCCGCGCCGTCTCATTCTCTCCGGCAACGCCTTTCCACGACCCACCGCCTGGCACCAGAAACACGAACACTCCTGGGGCCGTGACTCCGAACGGCAGTGGGCCGAAATGCTCCGCGACGACAACCCGGATCCCATGCGGTCCGTGAGCGGTCGCCTCTACACCACCAACGACCTCGCCCTCCTGCCTTGGGCAACCCAGGTGGCACGCGAGATTCGCAAACCCCTGGTCGTGGGCGAACTCGGCGTGCCAGGCGCGCTGACCGCTGAATCGCTCAGCCGGTTCCGCGAATGGCTCGACGCCCTGGACACCCACCACGTCCCTCTGGCCGCGCTCTGGGTGTTCGATTTCGAGGGCCAACGCCAGGATTGGAACGTGAGCTTCGTCAGCGACCGCGCCCCGCTGCTCAGGCTCATCGCCGAACGTCAGAGAGCGTGGAACGCCGACCCAGGCCGTCACCCGCATTGACGCCTCGATGAAATCGAGGGCGTTGCCCTCGGCTCGGTTGGGTAGCGGCGGGCGTCCCGCCCCCCGGAATCCCTGGTTGATGGCCCCAATGCGCGATACGTGAATCGTGGGTGCTACCCACGAACCTTCCAAGCCAGCCATCGCGAGGGTTGAAGCCGGCTCCCTCACCCCGGCCCTCTCCCGGGGGGAGAGGGTGTCGCTTCTGCCGCGCAACGACAGGCCCGAAACCCATCCGTGCGAGCCGCCGTGACTCGTTCCAGCGAATGCCCGGCTTGGCCCTCCGAAACCCGCGGCGCATCGTCTCCTTCTCCCTCCGGGAGAAGGCCGGGATGAGGGCCGCCCGCTCCACGCCTCGCGCCCCGGTTCAGGGTCTCAATGCGTGTCCAATTTTTTGGAAAACGCTCCTCTCCATGAACCTGCCTTCCCCTCGTCATCGTACTCCTACTCCTAATCGTAATCCCCCCGCCTCCCCAGGTTCATGGCCCGTGAGCATGGCGCCCGCGCCAACGCCGCTCTCCATGAACCGCGCCTCTGTAGCGGCGGGCGTCCCGCCTGCCGTAGAGGGGGGCGTCTCGCCCCCCGGAATCCCTGGTTCATGGCCCGTGGGCAGGTCGGTTTCGAACAGGGGGCTTCCCATGAACCTTGCCATGCGAGTCATCGCGAGGGTTGAAACGGGCTCCCTCACCCCGGCCCTCTCCCGGGGGGGAGAGGGTGTCGCGTCCTGCCCTCGGGGACATGCGTGTACCCCGTTCGTCCGAGCCGTCTCAACTCGTTCCAGCGAACGCCTGCCTCAACCCTGCAAACCTCGCGGCGCCTATTCTCCTTCTCCCTCCGGGAGAAGGCCAGGATGAGGGCCGCCCGCTCCACGCCTCGCGCTCTGGTTCAGGGTCTCAATGCGTATCCAATTTTTTGGAAAACGCCCCTCTCCATGAAACTCCCCTCCCCTCGTCATCGTACTCCTACTCCTAATCGTAATCCCCCCGCCTCCCCAGGTTCATAAACCAAGCTCACCCGACTTTTTCGTTGCCACCTACTACGCGTGTAGCATATCAACTCCTACACACGTAGCAGGAACCCATGGAATCGACTGTGAGCATCTCGGAATCGGAGTGGGAAGTGATGACGTTGGTGTGGTCCGCGTCACCCGTCGCCGCCGCCGATTTGGTGGATCAACTGACCCGCAAACGAGGCTGGGCGGCGCGCACCACCCGGACACTTCTGGAACGTCTCGTCGCCAAGGGCGCGCTGACCTACGAGCAGGACGGCAAGCGCTACCTCTACCGCCCGGCCGTCACCATGGCCGACTGCGTGCGACGCGAGAGCCGCAGTTTCCTGGACCGTGTCTTCGGGGGAAAGCCGGGCGCCATGCTGGTCCACCTGGTGAAGGAAACCCCGCTCACCGCCGACGAAATCGCCGACCTACGGCGTCTGTTGAAGCAAAAGGAAAAGGAGAAGGAGTGACCCATGAACCTGTTCGCATTTTCCGATCCGGGCTTTCTTGCATGGCTGCTCCGCGCTTCCTGGCAGACGGCTGTATTGGCGGGGCTGATCCTGTTGGCTCAGACGCTCCTGGGGAAGCGGCTGACCCCCGCCTGGCGCTATCGTTTGTGGCTGCTGGTGGTGGTTCGGTTGGTGCTGCCGTTCCAGGCGCCCAGCCCGACCAGCGTTCATAATCTGGCCCGGCTCACCACGCGATCCCCGGCTTCGGAAACCGCCACACCTGTGGTCGTTCCCGCCCCATCCATCGTGGCGACGACGCTCCCATCGCTCACCACCGCGGAGACACGAACCGCCTTCCGTGAGCCGGGCGAATCGCGAACCCAACTCGATTCGGATCGCGTGACATCCTTCGCCGCGAAACCCGGCTTGCCGACCTCGGAACCTGCTGCGGCCGCTCCCCGTGAGGCCCGTTCTCTCGCGCCATGGCTGGCGTGGATCTGGCTGGGGGTTGCGCTGATGTTGGGAGCGCGGATGGCGATTCAGAACCTGCGATTCGCCTGGCGGCTGCGACGGGATGGGACGCCGGTCTCCGACACGGTTGCGGAACGGTTGGAAGCGTGTCGGAAGGTTCTCGGGGTTGGGGCGTCCATTCGGGCAATCGAGACGGATCACGTGCAGAGTCCGGCGGTTTACGGGCTGTTTCGTCCGACGCTCCTGCTTCCCCGCGGTCTGGCAGCGGAGTTTTCTCCGGACCAACTGCGCTTCGTGCTGCTGCACGAAATGGCCCATGTGAAGCGCGGCGACACGGTGATGACCTGGGTGATGGCGGTGTTGCAGGTGATGCACTGGTTCAACCCGGTGGTCTGGCTGGCCTTTGCCCGCATGCGGGTGGACCGCGAATTGGCCTGCGACGCCCTGGTGTTGAGCTGTGGCCGTGACGAGGAAACCGTCGGCTACGGCGAGACCATCCTCCGTCTGTTGGAAGTGATGAACCGCGGCCACGCCATGCCGGGGTTGGTCGGCATTCTGGAAGACAAACAACAGATTCGGGAACGCATCCGCGGCATCGCCAGCTTCCGACGTCCAGGCCGTGCTTCGGCTTCAGCGCTGCTCGTGGTGTTGGCGCTGGGTTGGGTGGGGTTGACAGACGCCGCTTCGACTTCGAAGCCCTTGCCCCGGGTCGTGCCTTTGCGCCTCACCAACCTGCTGGTTCAGGCCGAGAATCGCGCCTGGCTGGAGGAACCGGTCTGGAAGGTGCAGCCGCGGGGTTCCAATGTCTTCGGCGGCATCGAGTTTCATCTGGAGGGGATGATCCAGTTGTTCGGCACGGGCCCGGAACGCGAAGAGAAGATCTATCGGGACCGCGTTGTCGTGCCGTTGGTGATGACGAACAAGACCGGCGCCAACGCCGTGGTGGTTCAGCGAGGAACCAACGTGGGATCTCTCCACTTCATCGGCGCCACCGCCTACGACGCCCCGCTGGAGACCAAGATCGCCGAAGTCGTCTGGCGTTACACCGACGGCTCCTTCAAGCGAACCCCCATCCAGTATGGCGTTCAGGTGCGCGATGGGTGGCGGACACGGTTTGAGCAACCGGCCCGGGTGTTGAGTCCGCACGCCAAAGTGGTGTGGCGGGGCAGCCATCCGGACGCCGCACGCTATGGCAGGACCTTGCGACTGTACCGGTTCTCGCTCACCAATCCCGAACCCCAACGTTCCATCCGCCAGTTGGAAGTGGTGAGCGCCCGGGCCCGGGCAGCGCTCATTGTGCTCGCCATGACCCTTGATCCACTAAAACCCGGCGAACGCCCGGACCCCACCGAGGACTTGGAGGAAGTTGATCCGGAACCGAACGGCCATCTCTGGGTCACCGTCCAAAATGCACAAAGTCAGCCGCTCTCGGGTGTTCAGATTCGCGTTCGGGTCAAAGCCGCCGGTGAATCCGACCCCGGCATCG
>CAUJJW010000354.1 GCA_963205105.1 Verrucomicrobiota bacterium
CGACCACGCATGTGACCTCGCCGCCGAGGCGGGCGAACCCTTCGCAGAGACTGCGCGTGAGGGTTTCGATGCCCCCGTAGTAGGGCGGGTAGTACTTGCCGAGGACGAGGATTCTCATGCGGCCAGGGGTTGGGTGGCGGAGGTGAGTCCGGCACCGTGGCGTTCACAGGCGCCGATCTGGGCGTCCCAGGAGAAACTCTCCCTGGCATAGGCGGCGCAACGGGCTCGGGAAGGCAGGGAGTGAAAACGGCTGAGGGCGTTGTCGAGGCAGCGGGCGAGTTCACTGACCGAGGCCGGTGGGAAAAGCAGCGAGGGATCGAGTGGTTCGAGCAACTCCGGAGTGGCGCCGGCGCGGGAACCCAGGACCGGAGTGCCACAGGCGAGGGCTTCGGCGGTGGCGAGACCAAATCCTTCGAGATCCAGCGATGGCATCACCGCGAGGTCGGCGGCGTTCAGCAGGCGGGGAAGTTCGGCTTCGGGCACGAAGCCCAGCAGGCGCACCGAGGCGTCGATGCCGAGCCGCTGGATCTGGTTTTTCAGGGAAGATTCGGCGGGGCCCCGACCGGTGAGCCAAAGGCGTGCCTGCGGGTGGCGGCCCACGATTTGGGCGAAGGATTCCAGCAGAACGTCGAGGCCCATGCGCGGGTCGAGTCGGCGCAACGCGAGCAACAGGGTGTCGCCGGGTGCCAGTCCATAAGCCTGCCGGGATGCGAAGCGTTCCGGCTCGGGCAGGGGGGCGAAGTGCTGGAGGTCGGCCCCGCCGTGGGCGACCTCCACAGGCGGCAGGCGGCCGGGGTGCCAGGAGCGCAGGTGTTCGGCGAAATGCCTGCTCAGGGTGAGGATCTGCCGGGCACGGCGCAGGGTGCGGGCTTCGACGCGATGGAGGACCAGTTCGATGACAACGTCGAGGCAGCGTCGGCCGAGGCGACGGGGTCGCGCGGTCTGGGCGAAGCGATATTCCCGCGCCCAGGGACCGTGGAACACGTGGAGGATGGGGACGGAGTCGGGGAGGTCGTGGGTGGCGGGACCAAGATACGGGTGATGTTGGAGCAGGAGGGTGGGTTGGGCGGGGTTCAGGCCGGCCGTGAGCGAGGCGATGAGCTGTCGGGCGGCGGCGTTTTCGGCACGCCAGTTGGCGTGGAACCGGCCGGAACCCTGGGGGAACCGGTGGACGGTGAAACCGTCACGCGTTTCTAGGGTGGCGCGCGGAACATCGGGCTGGGCGGTGACGACATGAACCGTGTGTCCGCGGCTCGCGAGGCCGGTGGCCTGGGCGGCGGCGACGCGCCAGGCGCCGCCCACGACGTCCGGATGGAACCCCAGGCTGGCGATCACGAAGCGCATGCGGGGATGGCGACGGCATCGAACAGCAGATCGAACGCGGTTTGGACGCGGCTCACCGAGAAGCGGGTTTCGACGGAGTGCTGGCCGGCGGTCCGGAGGCGATCGCGCAGGCCGGCATCGCGCAAGACCCTGGCGACCTGATCGACGTAGGAAGGAACACTGCCGGGTTCGGCGAGCAGCCCGTTTTCATCGTGGGTGATGATTTCCGGGACGCCGCCGGCGCGCGCGGCGACAACGGGTACGCCGACGGCCATGGCTTCGATGAGCACCCGGCCGAAGGGCTCCGGTTTGATGGAGGCATGGATCAGCAGGTCGAGATCGCTGAGAACGGCGGCGATCTCGCGCTGGAACGGGATCATGTGGACCCGTTCGCGCAGACCATGATGGCGGATGAATTCGCGCAGCGACTGCTCGAAGCCCTGGTCTTCGTTGAAGGCGTGGCCGATGAGCACGAAACGGCCGGTGGCCGATGTTTTGCACCAGGCTTCGGCGATGCGCAGGAACAGGTCCTGTCCTTTCCAGGGTGTGAAGCGTCCGACGATGCCGACGAGCGGTTCGTCGTCGGTGACGGCCAGCATGTGCCGAAGGGTGCCGCGGGGTTGGGGGTGGTATCTCTCCAGCGGAATGCCGTTGTGGATGGTCGTGACGAGATCCGCCGGGAGGTTTTGTCGGAGGAGCACCTGACGGGCGAACTCGGAGACCACCGCGATGCGCGCTGCGCCGCGTCGTGCCTGCGAGCAGAAGGCGCGTCGGGCAGCCCAGGGGAAGAAATCCGCGGAAAGAATGTCATTCACCCACCAGACGGACGGGATCCGGCGGGCGCGGCAGGCGGGCCAGACGGCGAAGTGATCCTTGTTGGTGCAGGACACGACAAACTCCGGTTGGACCCGCTCGATGATCTGGGCGAGGGCCTGGCGTCCCCGGCTGAGGGCCTTGAGGCTGCGGAGGACGCGGGTGACGGGAAAGCGGCGGCCGACGAGTCGCAGGGTGCCGAGGCTGGGGTCGAAGGCATACGGGTGGCAGGGCACGCCGCGTGAGCCAAGGGCGTCGTGAAGTTGTCCGCCGGGGTCACAGGCGACCTGGATATCCCAGGCGCTCCGGGCGGAAGCGTCGTTGGCGAGTTCGACCAGGTTGATCTCGGCGCCTCCCAGAATGCGGCGGACGTGATCCACGAACAACACGCGGCGAGGGGTGCTAGAGATCATGGGGGGGCGACAGGATTTTCCGGGAGACACGACCGGAGCACCTCCCAGACGGCGGGGGTGTCGAGGCCGGGCAACCCGGATTCATCCTGCACCAAGGTGATACGATTTCCACGCGGGCGCCAAAGGGTGGGATTGGAGGGGCCCCACAAGGCGATGCAGGGAAGGCCGACGGCGGCGGCGAGGTGGGTGATGCCGGAGTCGTGGCCGACGAACAACTCACACCCACGGAGCAGTCCTGCCAGGGTGTCCAGGGGGAGGCTGCGGGCCACGCGGAGGCGGGACTCCGGCAGCGCCGCGGCAAGCCGTTGAAGACGATCGCCTTCCGCTTCGCCACCCACGAGCAGGATGTTCCGATCGGAACCCTCCAGCACCTGGGCGAGCAGTTCGGACCAGCGCCGTTCCGGCCAGTTCTTCGACTCCGATCCGCTGCCCGGGTGGGCGGCGATCCAGCGGCCGGGACCGGGGGCGGTCGGCTCGGCGGCCAGTCGCGGGGTGGTGTCGGCGTCGAAGATGGCGAGGCGCTGGAGGGGGGTCAGGAAGGTGTCGGTGGCGTGGAGGCTGGCCTTTTCGTCGGGTCGATGGGGGCCGACGATGAACTGGGCCTTGGAACAGAGGGTGACGTTGTCCTGGAAGATGCGGTCCGGATCGTAGAGGAACGAGACGATGACGGCGAAGCCGGCGAAGAACGCGGCGGTGCCGGGGTCGAGGGAGCCGCCGCGGGCGAAGAAACGGGCGAGGGTCCGCGCCTCGATGGGGTGGACGGCGTGGACGAGGCTGCCGGTGAGGCAGAGTCGGGCGATGTGGGGATAGCCGAGGACTTCGAGTTGGGCGTCAGGGAACTGAGTCCGAAGCGCGGCGAAGACAGGGAGCGTCAGGATGAAGTCGCCGAGCGCGCCGCCGCGGATGACGAGGATGCGGCCCATGCGTCATGGGTTGGGGGTGGCGGGCTTGGGGTCTGTGGGGTTGGCGGCGTCAGGCGCCGGCGGCGCCGGGGTTGGGTTGGGGGTGGGAAGGGCGGGTTCGGCTCCGGCACCGGCGGGTTTGACGGGGTCGCGAGGGTCGGTGCCTTTGGGAGGAGCGATGGGCAGGGAGGTCTGCCAGCGTTCCTTGTCGGCGAGCAGGACGTAGTGCGGGAAGGTGGTCATGAACGACGGAGCCTTGCGCAAGGGGAAGCCCTTGGGCACTTCGCCTCGGGTCAGGATCTCGATGATGAACCGGCCCCATTTTCGGGCATTGAGCACCCATCCGGAGAGGAATCGTTGGTCGAGGGTGATGCGGGTGAGGTACAGCCCGCTGACCGTTTTGTGCCAGTCGCTGATGTCCAGGTATTCCTTGTCGGGACTGGCGGACAGGAGGATGGACTGGCGGTTGCCATACCAGGCGATGGCCCACGGCATGTCGGACATGATCAGTTCGGTGGGTTCGAACCACTGGGCGACGCGCTGGATGCTGGGCGGGTAGTAGGGGGGGTAGACGACCGGGCTGGTACGGGGAGGGCCGAAGGTCAGCACGAGGGGAAGCCAGAGAATGGCGACGACGGTGGAGAGGGTGAGGGTGCGCCAGATTTCGACGCTGACATCGAGGCTGTAGACGAGCAGGGCGACGAGAGCCATGCCGAACATGAAGACGAGCGGGGTCAGGAGGACGATGAGGTTCTCCGAGTTGATGCGTGGCGTGTCCAGCGAGAGGTGGGTGCGGGAGACGATCTGGGCGAAGGCGACGCAGACCAGGGCACCCAGGGTGAACCACCGGAGCCGCGAGCGGGTGATGTCGACGAACGGCACGAGGAAACCGACGAGAAAGAACGCGCTGAGCCAGCTGCCGCCGAGTTGAGGGAGGTCTTCACGGACCATGTCGGTGGCCCCGATGAAGAACTTCCGGATGACTTCGTCGGTGCTGACCTTGGACACGTTGGGTTCCAGCACGCGATCGAGCCAGTTTTCGCTGAACGTGGAGGTCTCCTGGACGATGGAATACGGCGCGATGCCGAAGGGATTGCCGCAGACCTGCCAGTTACGGACCAGCCAGGGGGAGATCACCGCGAAGAACGTGATGGCGGCGAGGGCGGGGAGGAGGATGCGGCGTCCCGGGATGCTGGTGGCGAGGAAGACCAAGACGGGGAGGATGAGAACGCCGAGCGCGTAGCGGGTGAGGAGGAGACCGGCGCAGAGAACCCCGGCGGAGAGGGCGAGGAGGAGGATGGGCCCGGAACCGAGCGGAGGTTCGCGTCGGCCGCCGGCATCGATCTCGTAGAGCACGCTGATCAGGGCGACGAAGAGAAGGAGAGCCAGCATGGTGGGCAGGCCGGAGGTGCTGAACTGCCACAGGAGATCGCAACCGATCAAGGCGAGGGCGGTGAGCAAGGCGATCCGCGCGTCAAACAGGCGGCGCGCGAGTCGCCAGGTGAGGGCGACGGCCATAAAGAAGAAGGCCTGGTTGATGAAGGCGATGGTGAAGTCCGGTTGGTGCCGGCGGAACACCGACTCCTGTTGGGAGGGCATCTCATGATTGAAGAGCCCGGGAATCTTCATGAACCCCGCGAGCACCAGGGGGTAGAGCGGCGGATTGGCGAGGTCCGGGTGTTCGGTGTTGCGGATGAGGGGTGAGCGGTCCTCCCGGTTCTGGATGAGCACGCCCATGGAGAGTGGGCGGATGAAGCGGGTGGTGAAGCCGCGGCCCTCGGCGAGGTTGCGCGCCACCTGGGCGGCGTCCATGGCCTCCTCGCTGTGGAAATTCTTGAACTCGCGGAGATTGTAGACGACGGCGATGGTGACAATGCCGAGGAAGAGGGCGGCGATCCGGAGGTAACGGGCGCCGGCGCCGACTTCAAGGGCGTGGATGAGTTCCTGTAGACGGGGCATGATCTAGAAGCCTTCCAAATGGTACTCGTGGAGCTTGCGGTGCAGGGTGCGGCGACTCAGACCGATCCGGCGAGCGGCTTCGGTGCGGTTGCCTCCGGTTTCGCGGAGCGCCTCGATGATGAGGTTTCGTTCGGCATCATGGACGGTGACGTTGCCGGCGCCGTCCGGGGAGTGGGCCAGGGGAGAAGACGAGGGGTTCGGGTTGCCGCCGGGTGCTCCGACGGCGACCTGCGAGCGGGGCTGTCGTACGAAGGGAGGCAGATCGCGGAGACCGACGACACCGTCCCGGCCGAAAATGACGGCGTGTTCCACGGCGCCGCGGAGTTCGCGGACGTTACCGGGCCAGGGGTAGGCTTGGAGGGCGTCGAGTGCCTCGGAGCTGAAGCCGGTGAGGGTTTTGCCGTTGGCCTGGGCTGATTCGGCGAGGAACGACGCGGCGAGCAGCGGAATGTCGGTGGGTCGTTCGCGAAGGGAGGGCAGAAGAATTTCGACGACGCAGAGCCGGTAGTAGAGGTCTTTGCGGAACTGGCCGTCATGGACCATTTCCTGGAGGTCGCGATTGGTGGCGGTGATGAGTCGGACGTCGGCGGTGAGGGTTTTGTTGGAGCCGACCCGTTCGAAGGTCCGGACATCGAGGAATCGGAGGAGCTTGACCTGGAGGGTGGCGTCGATTTCCCCGATTTCGTCGAGGAACAGGGTGCCGCCCTGGGCCTGTTCGAAGCGGCCGATACGCCGTTCGTGGGCCCCGGTGAAGGCGCCTTTTTCATGACCGAACAGTTCGCTCTCCAGGAGGGTGGGGGCAAGGGCGCCTCCGTGGACGATCACCAGCGGGCCTTTGGAGCGCGGGCTGAGTTGGTGGATGGACCGTGCGATCAGTTCCTTGCCGGTGCCGCTTTCGCCCCGGATGAGCACGGTGGCGCGCGAATCCGCCACCTGCCGGACCTTGTCGAAGATCTCCCGCATGGCGGGCGAATTGCCGACGATCTGGTCGAGGCCGTACCGGGTGTTGAGCTGCTTGTGGAGGGCGGTGTTCTCGGACTCCAGCTTCCGGGAGCGCAGCGCCTTCTCGATCTTCAGCTCCAGCAGATCGATCTCCATGCGCCCCTTCGCGATGAAATCGTCCGCCCCGCGTTTCATGGCTTCGACGATCGTTTCGTCGGAGCCGTACGCGGTCATGAGAATGCACACCGGCGGTTTGGGCAGGGACTTGGCGCGGTCGATGAGTTTGAGACCGTCTTCCTTGGGCAGCCGGAGATCGGTGAGAACGATGTCGAAACGCTCGCGTTCGAGCAGGTCCGTGGCCGAGGCGGCGTCGTCCGCGACGAAGACATCATAGCGATCCTCGAGGGCGAGCCGGAGGCCGTCGCGGGTCGACTTTTCGTCGTCGACGATGAGGAGGGAGGGAGGGTTCACGATGCGGGTTCGGCGAGCAGTCGGACCTGGGGTGGGCCGGGGAGCCAGATACGGAAGCGGGTGCCGCGG
>CAUJJW010000355.1 GCA_963205105.1 Verrucomicrobiota bacterium
CGGCCACGCTCCGACAACGCTACCCACTCGCCCAAGGTGAACTGCTGCTCGAAGGCGTCTCACCTTCCATCTCCGATGAAGGCAAGAAGCCCATGGGCTTCTCCATTCCCAAAGGCCAGCTCTACCTCGGCAGTTCCGCCGCCCGATTGCTCCAGGCCCGTCGCGGCACCAACGTCTCCCTCGGCGGCAAATCTTTCGCCGTCGAAAAAGTGCTCACCGAATCCGGCACCGAGGACGACATCCGCGTCTACGGCCACCTCGCCGACATCCAGTCGATTCTCAACCTCCCGGGGCGCATCAACGAAATCCAGGCCATCGACTGCCTCTGCGTCACCTCCGACCAGGACCCGCTCGGCCAGATGCGAACCGCGCTCGCCAAACTCCTGCCCGACACCCAGGTCCTTCACGTGCGAGCCCTCGCCGATGCGCGCGCCCGCCAGCGGCAAATGGCCGAGAAGTACGCCGCCTTTTCCGCACCCCTCACCCTGGCCATCGCCGCGCTCTGGGTCGGTTCGCTCGCCATTCTCAACGTGCGCCAACGACGTTCGGAGATCGGCCTATGGCGCGCCCTGGGCCATGGATCCGGTCGCCTCGCCAGTCTCTTCCTCGGCAAGGCAGTCCTGCTTGGCATCGTCTGCGGCCTGCTCGGAGGGATCGGCGGCACGGCCCTGGCCCTCGCGTTCGGCCCTTCGATTTTCCACGTGACCGCAGCCTCCATCACCTGGAACCCAAACCTCCTCCTGGCCGCCATCGCCCTCACCCCTGCCTTCGCCGCGTTCGTGTCCTTCGTCCCCGCCATGATCGCCCTGAACCAGGACCCCGTCGAAACCCTCCGGGCCGATTGAATGCCATGATCACCTGCGACGACGTTTCCCGAGAGTTCATCACCCGCCACGGACGGGTCCAAGGCCTCGACCAGGTTCGCTTCAGCGTGGCCCGTGGCGAGTTCGTCACCATCAAGGGCGCCAGCGGCTCCGGCAAATCCACCCTCCTGCTCACCCTGGGCGGCATGCAACGCCCCACCCAAGGCACCGTGCGCCTCGACGGTTGCGAGGTGTACGCTCTATCGCCCGCCGACCGCGCCCGCTTCCGCGCCCGCAGCATCGGGTTCGTGTTTCAGCTGTTCCACTTGTTGCCCTACCTGGACACCCTCGAAAACGTGCTCACCGGGCTTCCCCCGGGCTCCGATGCCGTTGCCGGCCGCAAATCCGCCGTCACCTTGCTGGAACAACTCGGACTCGCCGAGCGTGCCCGGCACAAACCGGCCACTCTGAGCGCCGGCGAACGCCAACGGGTCGCACTCGCCCGCGCTCTGCTTAAGAAGCCCCCGGTGATCCTCGCCGATGAACCCACCGGCAACCTTGACCCCGACAACGCCGCCGCCGTCTTCGAGCACCTCTCCCGCTACCATCAGGCCGGCGGCACCGTCGTCGTCGTCACCCATGGCACCGACGCCGATCGTCTCGCCAACCGCGCCTTCCACATCGCGAACGGGCGCCTCAAGGAAACCACCCGATGAACTGGCGAATGGCGAATCGGGAATGGCGAATGGGATCCGTCGTGGCGAGCGCCTCGCCCTCCGGAATCCCCCCAGGTTCAAGGGCCGTGAGCCGGACAGATTTGAACAGGGGGATTCCCATGAACCCTCAATGCAGGCGATCGCGAGGGTTGAAACCGGCTCCCTCACCCCAACCCTCTCCCGGAGGGAGAGGGAGCCGCATATCCCACGCAGCGACATGCCAGGACTCCGGCCGAACGAGCCATCGCGACTCGCTGCTGCCAACCCCCAGCTCAACCCTCCAGAACCCGCGGCGCAAATTCTCCTTCTCCCTCCGGGAGAAGGCCGGGATGAGGGCCGCTCGCAATCATCCTCGCGCCCCGGATCATGGTCCCAATACGTGTCCATTTCCCCCGAACATCCCATGGCTCACGCCAGGGGCTATGGCTCTTACGGCCCTCCAGGCCTTAGTTCGAAACCCGTCGCTAGGCTCCACCCTCCAAAACCCGTTGCGCATGTTCACCCTCTCCCTCCGGGAGAGGGCCGGGGTGAGGGCCGCCCGCTCCAACCCCCGCGCCACGGTTCCTCTTCCCAAGACGTGTCCCCATCCAGCCAATCTTCCCCTGAAGCCCTGACGCCACTCTCCTCTCTCATGCACTCGCTCCTTCATCGCCTGTCCCTCCTGTGCGCCGCCATCGCCGCACTCCCGGCGCTCGCCACCGACTGGCCCACCTACCAGGCCGACCTCGCCCGCTCCGGCATTTCCCCCGACCCGCTGCCAGCACCCCTCGCACCGCTCTGGTCCTGGCAGTCCCCTCACCCACCCCAGCCCGCCTGGCAGGGTGAAGCCAAATGGGACGGCTGGAACAAAGTCTACGATCTCAAGCCACGACAGATCTTCGACCGCGCCTTCCACCCGGTCGTCGCCAATGGCCACGTGCTCTTCGGTTCTTCCGCCGACGACAAAGTCCATTGCCTGGATGCCAAGACCGGCGCTCCGGTCTGGGCCTTTTACACCGAGGGCCCCGTCCGCTTCGCTCCCATCGTGTCCGGGGATCGGGTCTACTTCGGCTCCGACGACGGCAAGGTCTACTGCGTCACTGCAGCCGACGGTCAGCTCATCTGGTCGCGCCGAGTCGCCCCGGAGGACCGTCGCATCCCGGGCAACGGCCGCATCATTTCGGCCTGGCCCATCCGCACCTCGGTGATCGTCCAGGAAGGCCGCGTCTACGCCACCGCCGGCATGTTTCCGTCCGAGACCGTTTATCTGGTCGCCCTGGATGCCGCCACCGGCGAAGAACACTGGCGCCAGACCCAAAAGGATCTGCCCGCACAAGGTTATCTGCTGGCCTCCAAGTCCCGCCTCTACATCCCCGCCGGCCGCAACAACCCTGTCGTCTGCGACATCGCCACCGGAAAACGCCAGAGAGTTGTCGAAGGCGCGGGCGGCACCTACGCGTTGCTGACCGGCGATACGCTCGTCTTCGGCCCCGGCAAAACCGGCCAACTCGGAATGGTCGATGAAGATCAGTCGGACCAACTCGCGTCCTTTCAAGGCCACCATCTGATCGTCACCGGCAACCGTTCCTACCTGCACTCCGACACCGAGATCACCGCCCTCGACCGCGGCCGTTACCTCGACCTCGCCCGTCAACGCAAGCAACTGGCCAGCCAGCAGAGCGGTCTCGTGAAGAAGCTCCGCGATCTCGACAAGAAAAAGGCGACGGCCGCCGAAATGGCCCCGCTCCGTGAGCAGGTCGCTGATCTGGGCCAGCAAATCGACAAGACCACCGCCGGCATGCAGGACTGCCGCCTCTGGACCGTTCCTTGCCAGTGGCCCGATGCCATGATTCTTGCCGGCGACACCCTGGTCGTCGGTGGCGCCAACGAAACCGCGGCCTTCGCCGTCACCAACGGCCAGCGCCTTTGGACTCAGCCCGTTCAAGGCCGGGCCTACGGCCTCGCCGCCGCCAACGGACAGCTCTGGATCGCCACCGACCAGGGAACGCTCCACTGCTTCGCCAATCCCACCCTCCGCGCCTCCCGCTAAGTCCCATGAAATTTTTCATCCCTCCTTTGGAAACCTGGTCCGTAGCGGCGGGCGTCCCGCCTGCCGTAGAGGGGGGCGTCTCGCCCCCCGGAATCCCCGGCTCAAGGGCCGTGAGCAGGTCGATTTCGAACAGGCCACTTCCCACGAATCTTCTCATGCAAGCCTTCGCGAGGGTTCAAACCGGCTCCCTCACCCCAACCCTCTCCCGGGGGGAGAGGGAGTCGCGTATGCCCCGTGGCGACACGCAAAAAGCCCATCCATCCGAGCCGTCTCGACTCGTTCCAGCGAATGTCAGGCATCACCCTCCTCAACCCGCGGGGAATGTTCTCCTTCTCCCTCCGGGAGAAGGCCGGGATGAGGGCCGCCCGCTCCACGCCTCGCGCCTCGGTTCAGGCTCCCCTTGCATTTGCATGAATCCCGCCATTGCCCTCGCCGCCCTCACACTCTTCCTGCTCGGCTCCTCGACCACCCACGCCGCCGCACCTGCCCCCTCACCCACCCCCATCGGCACCGTCGTTCACTGGCTCTTCAGCCCCGATCGTCTCCAGGGTTCCAGCATCAAACCCGTCGCCGGCAACCCCGACATCACGCCGCAAGGCATCCGGCTCGTCGATGACCCGGCTCCCGCCCGCATCGAGTTACCCGGGAAAAACCAATCCCTCGTCGCCGGCACCGACCTCGCCAAACTCAATCTCCCCAAACAGGACATCAGCGTCGAAGCCTGGGTCCGCGTCGATCACCCGCTCGAATGGGGCGGCATCGTCGGCGTCATCCAGGACAACGGCGATTCCGAGTGGGGCTGGCTGCTGGGGTACCGCAACGACACCTTCTCCTTCGCCATTTCCGCCCAGCAAGGCGGAGATCGTCTCACCTACCTTCAGGCCCGCGAACCGTTCCTGCCCGGCCACTGGTACCACGTGGTCGGCACCTACGACGGCAAGGAACAACGCCTCTACGTGAACGGCAGCCTCGCCGCCCGCGACGCCGTCCAGTCCGGCCCGATCCGTTACCCGACCCAGGCCTCGCTGGTCGTCGGCGCCTACCGTGACGACGATGAACACCACCCGCTCACCGGCGCTCTCCACGAAGCCCTCATCCTGCGCCGGGCCATGACCGCCGCCGAAATCAGCGAACGCCACTCCGCCAAAGCCTCCATCTTCCCCCAACCCGCTCCCGAACCCATACGCTTCGCCCCGGCTTACGGGCCGTTCGTCGATTGGAAGGATCGCACCAGCGCCATCGTCTCCTGGGAAACCGATGTCGCCATGCCCTCCGTGCTGGAACTCGTCGCCCCCGACGGCTCCCGCCATCGCGTGGGCAACACCTCCCCGTCCACCCAACACGTGCTCACCCTCGAAGGACTCAGCCCGAACGAGGAATATTTCTACCGGCTGCGCGCCCCCGACCGCGACGGCCGCCCCGTCCAAACCCAGCGCTACCTGTTCGACACGTCCTTCTACTACGCCGCAACTCCGTCCCCGGCGTCGAACACCCGCCCGACCCGCCCGGACGCCGCCAGCATCGCCGAACAAATCCTGCTCCAATCCTCGGTCCATCGAGGGTACTGCCTGATGCTCGGCGCCACCGACGGTGCCGTCGCGGTCGAACTGGTTCGGCAAAGCGACCTGGAGATTGTCGTGGTTGAATCCGATCCGAAACGAGTTCAGGCCGTGCGTCGACTTTTCGACCAGGCCGGCATCCAGGGCGTGCGCGCCGCCGTTCACCAGGTGGAACCCGGGCCGCTTCCCTTCGGCGATTACGTCGCCAACCTGATCGTGTCGGAGCAGACCCTCGCGGATGGACAGCCGCCCCGTTTTTCCGCCTCGGAGATTGCCCGCGTCCTGCGTCCTTCGGGAGGCGTGGTGCTCCTGGGCACGACCTCGGCCGCCAGCCCTCCGTCGCCCAATCTGAACCTGGAAGCCTGGCGCACCTGGTGGAACGACGCTCTGCCCAACGTCCGTTTCACCTCGGACAACGGTTCATGGTTGTTCCTCCGCCGCGGCGCGTTGGCCGGTGCGGGCGAGTGGAGCCACCAATACGGCAACCCCGACAACACCTCCTGCAGTCAGGACGAACTGGTCCGTGGCGAGTTGCAGGTCTCCTGGTGGGGTGACCCCGGTCCCCGCCCCATGCCCGACCGTGGCCCGCGCAACCCCGCCCCAGTCAGCCGCGATGGGCGTCTCTTCATCCAGGGCGACCGCGTCCTGTTCGGCCTCGATGCCTACAACGGCACGATTCTCTGGAGCCGTTCCGCCCCCGAACTCCGCCGCGCCAACGTGCCTCGCGACTCCAGCAACATGGCCGCCGCCGGCAACCGACTCTTTCTCGCCCACGGCCGCTATTGCGTTGCCCTCGACGGCGACACCGGCCGCAGGGTCGAACGGTACTCCATCCCGAACGATGCCGAACCCACCGCCCACGACTGGGGTTATCTGGCGCTGCTTCCCAATCTGATCGTCGGCAGCCGCGTCCAATCCAGCACCACCTACCTCGGCGATGAAGGCGAGTGGTACGAAGATTACGCCGCCGAACAGGTCAGCCGAGTCACCAGCGACCAGCTCTTCGGCGTGGATCCCGACACCGGCAAGGGCCGCTGGGAATACCGCGGCGGCGCCATCCTCAACTCCACCATCACCGTCGGGGACGAAATGATCTTCCTCATCGAAAGCCGCGCCTCCAATGCCGTCGCCGCCGCCGGCACCCGGCTCCCACCCGAGGCCCTGACCGACACCCACCTCGTCGCGCTCGACCTCCGAACCGGCCGCCCACTCTGGTCCAAGGCCCATGATTTCAGTCCGTGCCAGTTCATGACCTACCTCGTCTACAGCCGGAACACGGTCGTGGTCACCGGCACCGACAAAAACAAGACGTTCCACACCTTTGCCTTCAACGCGCCGGCCTCGGGAAACCAGGGCGACGTCAACCTGCTCGCCTCCGGCGGTCAGGTGCTCTGGTCCGAATCCCACAAGGAAGACAAGGGTCACCACAGCGGACACCTCCAGCATCCGGTGGTCATCGACGACGTCTTCTACTCCGATCAGCGCGCCTTCAACCTGACCACCGGCGAAACGGTGCGGAAGGATCTGCCCGAACGCCGTGGCTGCGGCACCATGTCCGCCGGCAAGCATGCCCTGTTCTTCCGACACCACTATCACAGCATGTGGGATCTCGAATCCAACCAGCGCACCCAGTTCGACGGCGTCCGCTCCGGCTGCTGGCTCACCCTGATTCCCTCCGGAGGATTGCTCCTGGCTCCTGAAAGCAGCGCCGGTTGTTCCTGCACCCACCCCATCCAAACCTCGATGGGCTTCGTTCCCAAAGCTCTCCGCAAACCATGAACCTACCCTCGATCGTTGCCGGCAAACCCGTCGCATCCACCTCGACCCTCACCGTCCGGTTTCCCTACGACGGTTCCGTCACCGGGACCGTCTCCCTGGCGTCCCGCGCCGACACGGAAGCCGCCATCGCCGCGGCGGTCTCGTTTCGTGACACCCCGTCTCGATTCGAACGCTCGGAGATCCTCGAAAAGACCCGGACCGCCCTGAGCGCGCGCCACGAGGAATTCGCGCGGCTCATCACTTCGGAAACCGGTCTCGCCCTCCGCGAAGCCCGCTACGAAGTCGGCCGAACCATGGACGTCCTGCGCTTCGCCGCCATGGAAGCGCTGCGCGACGATGGCCAGATCTTCTCGTGCGACATCTCCGCGCAGGGCAAGGCGCGCAAGATCTTCACCACCCGCGAACCCCTGCGCTGCGCCGCCGCCATCACCCCGTTCAACCACCCGTTGAACCAGGTTTCCCACAAGCTCGCCCCCGCCATCGCCGCCGGCACCCCCATCATCCTCAAGCCCTCCGAAAAGGCCCCGCTCACCGCGCTTTTCTTCGCCAGCCTGCTCCACGCCGCCGGCCTGCCCGGCCCCATGCTCAGCGTGCTGCTCGGCGCCACCGCCGATGTCGCCGAACGCCTGGTCCAGCATCCCGACGTCGAACTCGTCGCCTTCACCGGCTCTGTGCCCGTCGGCAAACGCATCGCTGCCACCGCCGGCTACAAGAAGCTGGTCCTCGAACTCGGCGGCAATGATCCGCTCATCATCCTGGATGACGCCGACCTCGACCTCGCCGTCACTCTCGCTGCGGAAGGCAGTTACCGGAACAGCGGCCAACGCTGCACCGCGGTCAAACGCATCCTCGTCCAGGACGGCATCGCCCCCGAATTCACCCGGCGCCTCGTCGAGAAGACCCGGGAATACGTCTGTGACAATCCGTTGAACGAGGCCACCCGCGTGGGAACCGTCATCGACGAAGCCTCCGCCGTTCACTTGGAGACGGTGGTGCAGGAAGCGGTCGCTGCGGGCGCGAAGGTGCTCATTGGCGGACAACGCCGCGGCGCCTTGCTCCAACCCACGGTGATCGCCGATGTGCCGCGCGATTGTCGCATGGTGGTTTCCGAGAGCTTCGGCCCGCTCGCCCCCATCATCACCGTGCGCGATCTCGACGACGCTCTCACCCTGGCGAACTCCACCGCGTACGGACTGAGTTCCGGCGTGGTGACCAAGAGTTTGCCCGCCGCCTTCAAGGCCATCCGTACCCTCCGTTGCGGCACGGTGAACATCAATGACGTGCCGGGATTCCGCATCGAAAGCAGCCCGTTCGGTGGCATCAAGGACAGTGGCCTGGGGGTCAAGGAAGGTGTTATCGACGCGATCAAGGCCTACTCGTATGTGAAGACCTTCAGTTTGCCCTGGTAGATTTGTCACCAAATCGAGGTTGGACCGCCTCGGGGGATTCCGGTAGATGGACTGTATGAATCCCCTCCGGTCACTCATGACCCGCTGTGCCCGTTCGGGCCGGGGTGCCTTCACCCTGATCGAATTGCTGGTCGTGATCGCCATCATCGCGATCCTGGCCAGCATGCTTTTGCCGGCGCTGAGCAAGGCCAAGGAACAGGCCCAACGCACCAAGTGCCTCAATAACTTCAAGCAGATCCTCCTGAGCACCGCCCTCTACACCGGCGACAATCAGGATTACATGCCCTACACGTCCTGGAGTTCCGGAGCCTACAACGTGCCCAATTGGTGCTACACCCGCGTCGCCACCAACCGCCCCCAGCACGACGTCACCCGCAGCCAACTCTGGCAGTACCATTCCACCCGCCAACTCACCTGGTGCCCGCTCGAACGCACCAACACACCGGGCTTCAAACAGCGCGAGATGCAGGTCTCCAGTTACATGATGAACGGCGCTGTCTCCGCTTACACCACCGGCCCCGCCGCCGCCCCCCAGTACTCCACCTACAAGGTCGATGCCTTCAAACCCGACTCCATGCTCTACTGGGAAGCCGACGAAAAGCTCCCGTCCAATTACGACAACGCCACCAGCCAACCCAACGAAGGCGTCACCCAACGCCATAACACCGGCGTCATGATGGGCATGTTCGGCGGTCAGACCGAATACATGAAGTACCGCAACTACGTCCGCGAAGCCGGCATCGGCGGCTTCCGCGGCCTGCGCCCCGGCCGTTTCTGGTGCAACCCCGGCTCCGCCACCGGGGAATGAGGGTACCGCCCATGAACCTCCGCTCCCCTCGTCATCGTACTCCTACTCCTAATCGTAATCCCCCCGCCTCCCCCGGTTCATGGTCCCAATGCGTGTCCAATTTTCGGACAACGTTCCTCCCCATAAACCTTACCATGCAAGCCATCGCGAGGCTTGAAACCGGCTCCCTCACCCCAACCCTCTCCCGGAGGGAGAGGGAGTCGCGAGTCGCCCTCGACGACGTGCCAAAACCGCATCCGAGCGAGCCGTCTCGACTCATTCCAGCAAACTCTTGGCTCAACCCTCCGAAACCCGCGGCGACGATTCTCATTCTCCCTCCGGGAGAAGGCCGGGATGAGGGCCGCCCGCTCGATTCCTCGCGCCCCGTTTCACGGTCCCAATCCGTGTCCAACTTTTGGAAAACGCTCCCGCGCATGAAATCCATCCCTCTATTCACTTTCCTCCTCGCCCTCTTCCTCACCGGTTGCGGCGGTTCCAACGATGACTCCGCCGGCGTCGCCACCCCCCAGCAGGCCGCCACCCAGATCGACGAGGCGTTCACCACCGCCGAACCCGAGCTTCAACAAAACATCCACGTGGCCAGCGAAGCCCTCCGCGAAGGCAAGTTCGAACAGGCCGTCGTCGCCCTTCAGGTCACCCGCAATTCCACCAATCTCACCCTCGACCAGGGTATGGCCGTCCACAATTCCATGATCACTCTCGAGCAACACCTCATCAACGCCGCCGCCAACGGCGACGCCAGCGCCCAACGCGCCTACGATCTGCTCAAGAAGTCCAAACGGAATTAGAAGCACGACCACGACCACGACGCCCGGTAACCTTTCCAGCCCTGCCTTGTCTTGGCGGGCAGGATGAACCCAAGTCTTTCAGCCGCCGAACCCGCCGCCGACGCCAACGCCGTCGATGCGATCCGCGCCGGTGACCGGGAACGGTACCGCGAACTCGTCGCACGCCACGCCGATAAGGTCTTCGCCATCGCCTGGTGTCGACTCGGCGACCGCGACCTCGCCGAGGAAGCCGCCCAGGAAGCGTTTATCTCGGGCTACCGCAGGCTAGGACTCCTGGGGCATACCGAAAAGTTCGGCGCCTGGATCAGTGCCATCGCCCGCAACGCCGCCATCAACCTCGGGCTGCGGCGTCGCGGCGAGTTGCGCAAACGCGCCCGCTGGGCCCTCGAACAGGATCCCGACCCCGCGCCTGCAACCGGCGCCGCCGATCACCCCGCCACCGCTCCGGAGACACTTCGGGAGTCGCTCGAAGCACTGCCCACCATCCATCGCGAGTGTCTGGTCCTGTTCTACCTGGAAAATCGTTCCATCGCCGAAGCCGCCACCACGCTGGGCATCTCCGAGAACGCCTTTAAAGTCCGCCTCCACCGGGCCCGGGCAGTTCTCAGGGAAGCCCTGCAATCCCGCCTGGAATCGGGTCTCGACCAACTGCGCGCACCTTCGCGACTCACCCATGCTGTCATGCTGGCCCTGCCGGCCGCTCCCTCGGGAGGCCTGGTGGCCCTGGGCGGCCTTGCCTCCGGATTCGCCAAAATCATTCCCTTCGGTTGGGCCCTGGTCGCTCTCCAGATCGTCTCCACCATCCCCGGCCTGCTGCTCGCCCGTTGGATGGGCCACAAGGAAATCACCAATTTCCGCGATCCAGCCGGCTTCCGCGGCAAGCTCTACCACCGCTTTCTCCGCGGCTTGCTGATCGCTGTCGCCATCTTCCTCGCCATCGCCCACATCGCCGGAACCGGGCTGGGACTTCGGGTCTACGGCCTGATCTTTGGCGCGTTCTTCGTCGTCTCGGGCCTCGACCAAGTCCGGAGGCTCCACGTCCTCCGCCATCCTCTGCACATCGCCAGCGCCTTCGGAGTCCTTCTCATCGCCGTGCCCTTGCTCGGCATGGGCCTCTTCGATTGGCACCTCGCCGTCCTCTTGGTGGCTCAAGGCCTCTTCTTTTTCCTCCAATCCTTCGCCATTCCCACGGTCGCCCCGCGCATGGACTACTCCCTCTTCATCCGGGCCACCCAGGACTTGTTCCCGGAAACCGAACCCAACCCCTCCACAACACCTCGCGTACCATCCCGCCCCGCTGAAACGCTTCGCTTCGCCCGTTTTCTCAGTCGCCACCTCCTGATCGAAGATTGGCGACGGACCGCCGACGGCCTTGAACTCCGCCTGGCACGAGTGGTCACCAACGTCCTCAGCAGCGCCGTCCCGTTCTTTTGGGGACCCACGTCACGACTCATCCTGCATCACGACGGCGGCGTCACCGCCCGGTTGGGTGAGGCTGACCTCGCGGAACTCGCCATTAATGCCACGGCCGGGCTGCCGCCGACCGAAACGCTCGAGGAACGGGTGGCGTCCGCGGTCGCCCGCAGCCGCACGGCATTCCTGCAGGGCAATGAAGCCGCCGCCGCCCGGTCCCTGGGGGAAGAGGCGTCCGAGTCCATTTTCCGACAGACTCCCTCGACCACTCCCGTCATGCGCGGTCGGGTTTGGATCTTGCGTGTCGCCGCCATCCTCATGCCCTTGGCGGGCCTCGTTCCGTTGTGGCCCCAAAAGATGCGCCCCCCCGACTACGCCGGAAACTTCCGCCCCATCGCCATCACCGAGACCGACGTGCGCACATTCCTGGCCGAACTCGCCCCGGATCACATCCTCCACGCCCCCGCTTGGCGCTGGTGGCAGTTTGGTCTCTACATCGGTGTCAGCCTCCCCTCCACCAACCTTTTTCCGGAAACGGTTCTGTCCCGGTTGAGGATCAACACCATCGGCCAGCTCGCCTCCAATACCCCCGACACCACACCCCCCGAAATCCAACTCGGCTGGGCCCTCGGAAATTCCTCGTTCCTCAAGGCCGCCGCCGCCGGCTTCTTCGGTCCAGACGATCTGCGTCCCCATCGGCTCGACCCCGATTCGGTCCGGACCGCCTTGCCCAAACTGCCTGCCGAACTCCGCCGCTCCCTTCTCGGCCTCCAGGAAATCCCCGTGCACGGCCACGACTGCACCGTGCTCACCACCGACGACCTCGCCCTCCGCGTCCGTTTCCTGGAGCGCTACGGTTGCCTGGACCTCGTGGATCTTTCACCCATCGTGCCCACCCTCGTCGCCTGCCAGATCCTTTCCACCAACCTCCCGTCCGTAGCGGCGGGCGTCCCGCCTGACGTAGAGCCGGGCATCTTGCCTGGCGGAATCCCTCCCGACTCAAAGCCCGCACGCACCGCGACCACGTCGTCGCATCACTCGCCCCACCACGCCTCCAACCGCTGCCCGACCGTCCCACTCGCCACGGTCCACGGACTCTTCCAATCCCGTTACGGTGACTTCCTCCGCGACACGTGGGACATCCTATATCTCCTGGAAGCCGCCCAAGCCTTGGACCAAATCAATCGGGAAGCCTGCATCGCCGGCATCCTCCGGCTCCATCGCGGCAAAGGCCTCTTTGCCCCGGATCCCCTGCCCAACGGCGCCGGCGTCACCCTCGTCCGCGGCGACGCCCCCAACACTTGGTTCGCCCACGAGTCCCTCCGCATCCTCGGCGCCTTGGACCGGGTACCCGACCTGGCCCAATGGCAGTTCCGCTCGTCCCCCGGCGATTTCGAAACGATCCAGACACCGACCGGTGCTTCCCAGGTGCTGACCTGGCCCAGCCTTGAGGCTTGGTGTCTCCAGCGCAGCTTCACGACGTCGCTCGCCGAATAAGACACTTCCCATGAACCGTGCCTCCGTAGCGGCGGGCGTCTCGCCTGCCGTAGAGGGGGGCGTCCCGCCCCCTGGAATCCCCGGTTCAAGGGCCGTGAGCAGGTCGATTTCGAACAGGGGACTCTCCACGAACTTTTCCGTGGCAGCGATCGCGAGGTTTGAACCGGGCTCCCTCACCCCAACCCTCTCCCGGGGGGAGAGGGTGTCGCATATCCCGCACGGCGACATGCCGGAACTCCAGCCATCCGAGCCGTTGCGACCCGTTCCAGCCAACACCCGGCCCAACCCTTCGAAACCCGCGGGAAATATTCTCCCTCTCCCTCCGGGAGAGGGCCGGGGTGAGGGCCGCTCGCTGCATTCCTCGCTCCACGGTTCATGGTCCCAATGCGTGTCCAATTTCTGGAAA
>CAUJJW010000356.1 GCA_963205105.1 Verrucomicrobiota bacterium
CGCCGAAGAGGAACTCCTCCGCTCCCTCGCCCAGGAACGCGAGCTCAGCGAGCTGAAAAGCCGGTTCGTGTCCATGGTGTCCCACGAGTTCCGCACACCGCTCGGCATCATCCTCAGTTCCGCGGAAATCCTGGAAAACTACCTCGACCGGCTCTCACCCAGTCACCGAACCGAACATCTCCGCGACATCTCCGTCTGCTCCCGCCAGATGGCCGGTCTCATGGAGGAGGTGCTCGTCCTCGGCCGCGCCGAGGCCGGCCGATTGGAGTTCCGACCTTCCGCCCTCGACCTCGCCGCCCTGACCCGGCGCATCGCCGCCGAGATCCATTCCGCCTCCAACCAGCGCTGTTATATCCGCGTCGATGTCCCTGACTCCTTCCCGGAAGCCCACAGCGACGCCGGCTTGCTGCGCCATATCCTCACCAACCTCGTCACCAACGCCGTCAAGTACTCGCCCCCGGGCCACACCGTGGACATCACCCTGCGCCGACTCGATGGCCAGGCGGTCTTCACCGTGCGCGACCACGGCATCGGCATCCCGGACTCCGACCAACTCCAGATGTTCCAGGCCTTTCATCGCGGCCGCAATGTCGGGGACACTCCCGGCAGCGGTCTCGGCCTCATGATCGTCAAACGCTGCGTCGAACTGCATCAGGGCCGCATTGATTTCGAAACGCGGGAGGGTTCCGGCACCACGTTCGTCGTGTCCCTGCCGGTCTTCCCCACCACCCCATGAAATCCATCCTCATCATCGAAGACCAACCCCAGATGCGCCGCAATCTCCTGACCATCCTGGAGATGGAGGGCTTCCGCGTGATCGCCACCGGCGACGGCGACTCCGGAATCCGAATCGCCCAGGAAGAGCTCCCCGACCTCATCCTCTGCGACATCATGATGCCCGGCGTCGATGGCTATCATGTGCTTCACACCTTGCGCGCCCACAAACCAACCGCCCCCATCCCGTTCATCTTTCTCACCGCCAAGGGCGAGAAATCCGACTTCCGAACCGGCATGAACCTCGGCGCCGACGATTACCTCGCCAAACCCGTCGCCCGCGCCGACCTGCTGACCGCGATCGCCGCCCGTTTCGATCGCGAGCGACTCAGCGAGGAAAGCCTCCGGGAACGGCTCGCCAACACCGGGTTTCGACCGGACTTCAGTTCCCACGCGCCGCTCGTCCAGTCCCTAGGTCTCACCGAGCGCGAAGCCGAGGTCGTGCTCTGGGTCGCCCAGGGGAAATCCAACGTCGACGTCGCCACCATCCTCGGGATGAGCGACAAGACCGTGAAAAAGCATCTCGGAAACGTCTTCGAGAAACTGGGCGTCGAAAGCCGGACCGCCGCCACGCTCCGCGCCATCGAAGCCCTCCATCCCAACCGTCCCACTCCCGGTTGAATCCGGCCCCGCTCCAGCCATCCCATGCCAAGGCTCGACTCCGCCAGGGCCCCTTGTTCAGCCTCCCGCCATGGCCCTCCATATCGATCCGAGCCTCACCCCAGCTCGCCTCGCCCCGTCCCTCGAACGGGTCTTTGAGTGCTCCGCCGACAAGATCCTGAGCCTCGAAAAATCCTGGCGCCCCGCCCAGGGCACACCCGTCTTCACCATCCGCGGCCGTTACACGTCCCGCGGTTGGACCGAATGGACCCAGGGTTTTCAGTTCGGCTCCGCCCTCCTCCAGTTCGATGCCACCGGCGATCGGCGGTTCCTGGAGCTCGGGCGCCGCGGCACCGTCGAACGCATGGCGTCCCATGTCTCGCACGTCGGCGTCCATGACCACGGATTCAACAACGTTTCCACCTACGGAACCCTCCTCCGCCTCGCCACCGAAGGCCGTATCGATGCCTCCGAGTCCGAACGGGACTTCTACCAGCTCGCTCTCAAAGTCAGCGGCGCCGTCCAGGCCGCCCGCTGGACGCGCATCGCCGACGGCACCGGCTTCATCCATTCCTTCAATGGCCCGCATTCCCTGTTCGTCGACACCATCCGCTCCGTCCGCGCCCTGGCGGTCGCCCATCAACTCGGGCATGTGCTGATGGGTGAACAGGACGCCCGGATCTCGCTCCTGCGCCGTGGTCTTGAACACGGCCTGAACACCGCCCGACACAACGTCTACTACGGCGAGGGCCGCGACACCTACGACGTGCCCGGGCGCACGGCGCACGAGGCGATTTTCAACACGGTGTCGGGAGTCTTCCGTTGCCCGAGTTCGCAGCAGGGCTATGCCCCCTTCACCACCTGGACCCGCGGCCTCGCCTGGGCTCTCTGCGGTTTCGCCGAGCAACTCGAGCACCTCGAAACCCTGCCCACCGCCGAACTCAACGACGCCGCCAGCCATCTCCCCTGGCCATCCATCCCAAAGGCCGCAACCCCCCGCGAAGCCTGCCTGGCCACCTTCCGGCGGGCCGCCACCGTCACGGCCGATTTCTACCTCGAAAACACCTGCACCGACGGCATCCCCATGTGGGACACCGGCGCCCCCAATCTCCATCGCCTCGGCAGGTACCTCGACAAGGCGTCGGACCCGGAAAACGCGTGGGAACCCGTCGACAGCTCCGCCGCGGCCATTGCAGCCCAGGGTTTCCTACGCCTGGGGCGCGCTCTCGCCGCCAGCCAGTCCGCCAAGACACAATCCGCCGCCCGTCGTTACCGACAGGCCGGACTCACCATCCTGCGGACCCTGGCTTCGGAACCCTATCTCTCCACTCAATCCCGGCATCAGGGCCTCCTGCTGCATTCGGTCTACCATCGGCCCAACGGCTGGGACCACATCGCGACCGGCCAGAAAGTCCCCAACGGCGAAAGCTCGATGTGGGGTGATTACCACCTGCGGGAAGTGGCGCTGATGATTCTGCGAGAAGCCCGGGGCGAACCGCCCTTCCGCTTTTCTACGGGCACTTGATCCAGTCAAGCGCCGCAAAGGTTTTTCGCTTACACCCCTCCAAGAGGCCACGACAGGGGTCGGAGCAGCGAGGTAGGCTGGCCGTGCCGTGGGTGAATCCAAGGAACGTTCCCATCCCCAAGGTTTCCTCCCACCCCACGGTGGGTATGAAAACCTTCTGTCCTTCCAAAAGGCCCGCATCGTCTACGATGCCACGCTCCTTTTCTGTGAACGCTTCGTGGACCGTCGCAGCCGGACCCATGATCAAATGGTCCAGGCCGCGCGCTCCGGTAAGCAGAACATTCTGGAAGCCAGTCAGGCCAGCGGCACCTCCAAGGAAACCGAGATCAAGCTCACCAACGTGGCGCGGGCCAGCCTCGAGGAACTGCTGGAGGACTACCGGGACTTTATCCGCTCTCAAGGCCTGACGCCCTGGGACAAAGCATCCCGCGAGGCGCTCTTTGTGCGACGCCTCGGGGCCCAACCCGGAGTCCGTTATCAGGCATTTCGCAGCTATTTCGAAACCCGCCCCGGCCCCGTGGTGGCCAACATCCTGATCTGCCTCATCCACCAAACCACCTACCTTCTCAACCGACAGCTGCGCACGCTGGAGCGTGATTTCGTGATGGGCGGAGGCCTGCGCGAGCGCATGACCCAGGCTAGGCGTGAAGCACGGGGAGGGGAGAGAAGCCGATAGGGCCTGTGCCGGGGGAAAACCATAGGACACATGGGACCTATGAGACGCATGGGACCTATAAAATTCAAAATTCCGCTTCCAATCATAAGCCCAGACCATAGGTCCCATAGGTCCCATAGGTCCCATAGGTCCCATCCCACCCCCCAGAAAACTCCCGGCTTCACGACCCCATTTCCCCCGGTACTCTCACCCCATGCTCCGCTGGCTTTGCTCTCTCGCCCTGGGTTCCTGCTGTCTCGTGTCCCCGTCAGGCCTCGGGGCAGATTACCGCCCACCCCACAAAGATCTCGGCTTCACCGTCTACACCAACGCCCCTTCCGGACGCCAACTCTCCGGCCAACACGCCCCAGCCTCCACCCCCGCGCTCTCCCCCAACGACGCCCAGCGCAAGTTCACCGTGCCCGATGGCTTCGAGGTCCGCCTCTTCGCCTCCGAACCCGAGGTCGTCAATCCCGTGGCCATGACCTGGGATGAGCGCGGCCGCTTGTGGGTCGTCGAACTTTACGAATACCCGCTCGGCGCCAAACCCGGCGAAAAACCCCGCGACCGCATCAAGATCCTGGAAGACACCGACGCCGACGGCCGTGCCGATAAAGTCCACGTCTGGGCCGATGGCCTCAACCTCGCCACCGCCATCCTGCTGGGCCACGGTGGCGCCTTTGTCGGACAGGCACCGCATCTTCTGTTCCTCCGCGACACCGATGGTGACGACCGCGCCGACACCACCGAGGTCGTGAAGACCGGCTTCGGGCTCGAAGACCGCCATGAGTTGCTCAACGGCTTCACCTGGGGACCCGACGGCCAGATGTACATGACCCACGGCGTCTTCACCCGGTCGAAAGTGGTGGCGCCCAACGAACCGGCCGACGACCCAGTCCTCCTCACCGCCGGTGTCGCCCGCTTCAACCTGCAGACAAAGAAATTCGAGATCTACGCCGAAGGCACCAGCAACCCCTGGGGTGTCGACTTCGACCGCACCGGCAACGCCTACGTCAGCGCCTGCGTCATCGAGCATCTGTTCCATCTCGTGCCGGGCGGCCTGTACGACCGACAGGCCGGCACCCCTCCCCACCCCTTCGCCTACGAATCGTTGCACGCCATCAACGATCATAAACATCACATGGCCGCCTACGCCGGCATCCAAGTGTACCAGGGCGACCAATTCCCCGCCGACAACACCGGCACCATCCTGCAAGGGAACATCCACGACAACGCCGTCCACCAGGACGTGCTCAAGCCCAACGGCTCATCGTTCATCGCCTCCCATTGGCGCGATCTGGTCCGCGCCAACGACGGCTGGTTCATGCCTGTCAGCACCCAGGTCGGACCCGATGGCGCCGTCTGGATCATGGACTGGTACGACCGCTACCCCTGTTACCAAAACGCGAATGCCGACCCTGCCGGCGTCGACCGCGAGCACGGCCGCATCTGGCGCGTCGTCCATACCGGCTCGGAGAAGGGAAAACCCGTCCCCTCCCGCCCCGCTCGCGACATGAACCTCGCCCAGCAGAGCAGCGCCGAACTCACGCCCCTCCTGGCCCACCCCAACGTCTGGCAGCGGCGCATGGCCCAACGCCTGCTCAATGAACGCCGCGACGACAAAGTCATGGGAATTCTCCAGAATCTCTTCGCCACCGGACGAACCGCTGCCGCCACCACACCCACCTCACTCGACACCCGGCTCGCCGCTTTCTGGACTCTTCACAGTTCCGGCTACCTCGCCGACGACCAACTAGCCCTCGCCGCCCGCGATCCCGAACCCGCCATCCGCACCTGGGCCGCCCGTTTCATCGGCGAACGCCAGGTCGGCAGCGACTCCGAAATCGACTTGCTCACCCAGTTGGCGCGGGACCCCGATCCCTCCGTCCGACTCGCCGTGGCGGTCGCCTGCCGCCAGTTCACCTCCAGCCACCTCACGGTGAACCGTCCTCCCCTGCGCGAGGATGTTCCCATCGGTCGCGCCCTGGTCGCGCTGCTGGAAAGCTCCGCGCAAGCCAACGACCCCGTCATCCCGTTCATGCTCTGGCACGCCGCCGAACCCCTGGCCGCCCGCCGCCCCGCCAACGTCCTCACCCTGCTCGCCGATGAAGGACATCGCTTCCTTCCACTCGCCGGACAGATCGCCAGCAAGCTGATGCGACGCCTCTGCGATCTCGGCGACGCCGCCTCCATGGACCTCGCCGTCGATTTCCTCAACCGCGCCCTCCCCAACAGCGTCGCGCTGACCGAAGCCGCACTCGACGGATTGATCGCCGGTCAGGCCGGCAAAGCCCTGACCCCATCCCAGGGCGTCGGGCCTTTCATCGCCAAACTCTCCGCCCACTCCAGCCCCGGCATCGCGTCACGCGGCCAGAAGCTCGGCGCGCTCTGGGGCGATGCCGCCGCGCTTCGCGCCATCCTCCAGGTCGCCGGCAACCCCGCCGCCAATTCCCAGGATCGCGTGCGCGCCATTCAAACCGCCCGCACCACCAAAACCGCCGCCGTTCGGGACGCCATGCTCGGCATCGTCGGCACCACCAATCCCGAGCCCGTCCAAATCGCCGCCATCGATGCCCTGGGTGAACTCGGCGGCAACGAAATCGCCGAGGATCTCATCGGCCGCTGGAAAACCCTCTCCGCCGGCGCCCGTTCCGCCGCAGCCAACGCCATGGCTTCCCGCCGCCGCTGGGCCCTGCCCCTGCTCGCCGAAGTGAAAGCCGGCCGCATCTCCGCCAGCGACTTCGGCCCCGCCGTCATCCGCAATCTCGTCAACAACCGCGACGACGCCGTCCGCGAAGAAGCCAAAAACGCCATCGGCCGCTTCCGCGAGTCCGGCGCCGACAAAGCCGCGCTGGTCGCCGCCAAACGCCGGATCGCCCTGGAGGGCGAACCCAACCTCGAAGCCGGCCGTGAAATCGCCCAACGCGTCTGCCTCGTCTGTCACAAGCTGCACGGCGAAGGGCAGACGGTCGGACCCGACCTCACCGGCGTCGGCCGTTCGTCGCTCGATTCCCTGCTCTGGAACATTCTCGATCCCAATCAGGTCATCGGCGCCGGCTACGAGCAGGTCGAAGTCGAGACCAAGGACGACCGCGTCGTCGCGGGTCGCCTGATCGAAGACACCGACGCCCGCGTTCGCCTGCTGCTCATCGGCGGCAAGGAAGAGGTCATCGGCAAGGCGGACATCCGGAGCCGCCGCACCCTCGAGAGTTCGGTCATGCCCGAGGGCCTGTGGGAAATGCCGGACGCCGATCTGCGGAACATGCTCTGGTACATCCTCGCCCCGCCACAGGAAGGCCCCTTGAACCGGGAAAAGCGCGAACGCCTCGGTGGCGGCGCCCATGCCAACAGCGCCACGGCACACACGGCCGATCAGGAATCCATCGCCCTCTGGAATCCCGAGTGGCGACTCGCCGCGCCGCTCTTCGAGGCCACCCCCGCCAAGCTTCCCGAGTACCAAGGCCGTGCCAATGTGCTTCAGACCCATCCTTTCAACGGGAACACCGCCGCAGCCCTGGAGCGAACCCTCGACCTTCCCGCCGGTCGTTCTTTCGTCCTCAAAGTCCAGGTCGCCGCCCATGACCAGGGCGATTGGAAACTGCGGGTGCTCGCCGACGGAAAACCGATCCACGAGACGATCATCGACCATGGGACACCGCGCTGGCGCACGGTTTCGGTCGATCTCAAACCGTTCGCCGGCCGCCAGGTGAAACTGCGCCTGGAAAACGCCGCCAACGATTGGTCCTATGAGTTCGGCTATTGGGCCGACCTCAAAGTCGACGAAGGCGGTTGAAGCCACCACACCATCTCCGTGTTGTCGGAGGACACGACCCTCTTCTCGACAGGATGAACACGATGAACAGGATCCATACCGTGATGCTTGGGTTCCTGAGCATCCTGTTCATCCTGTGAATCCTGTCCAAATTCCTCCGATGCTGGGTTCACCCATCCACAACTCGCAGGTAGGCCCGTTGAAGCCCCACCCGGAAACGCGGGCTTCCGGTCGGGCCGCGGCGCATGGCAGCCTGATCACGCATCACCCCGGATGAACCGCCCGATCCTCACCCTCCTGTTCTCCGTCGGGTTCGCGATGCACAGCGTCGCCGCAACTCCCAACCCGACGGGCCATTGGGCGTTCCAACCCGTTCAGAACCCCGCACCACCCGCCGTCCAAAACCCGGACTGGTGCCAAACCTCCCTGGATCCTTTCATCCTCGCCCGACTGGAATCCAGCCACGTCACGCCCGCCCCCCCCGCGGACCGACGCGCCCTGATCCGTCGCGCCTCGTTCGACCTCACCGGGCTCCCACCTTCCGCATCCGAAATCGACGCCTTCGTCGCCGACACCACCCCGGACGCCTGGAAAACCGTCGTGGACCGGTTGCTGGATTCACCGCATTACGGCGAACACTGGGGCCGCCACTGGCTCGACGTGGTCCGCTACGCCGACACCGCCGGCGAGACCGCCGATTACCCGGTGCCGGTCGCCTGGCGTTATCGCAACTATGTCATCGACGCCTTCAACACCGACAAGCCCTACGACCAATTCCTGCGCGAACAGATCGCCGGCGATATCCTCGCCCGCCAGGGACCGCGGGAACGTTATGCCGAACAGGTCACCGCCACCGGGTACCTCGCCATCTCCCGACGCTTCGGCTTCGACTCCGAGAACTACCATCACCTCACCATCCAGGACACGATCGACACCGTCGGACAAAGCGTTCTGGGCCTGACCCTGGGATGCGCCCGATGCCACGCCCATAAATACGATCCGGTCTCGATGCCCGAGTATTACGGGCTTTACGGCATCTTCGAGAGCACCCGCTACGCCTTCCCCGGTTCCGAACAAAAACAGCGCCATCGCGCGATGGTACCCCTGCTCCCGCCCGAGGAATCCACCCCCCAGTGGCAGGCGTTCGAGATGCAGGTCGCCTCCCTCACCCAACAGTTGGAGCGCCAAAAGAAGTCCGCCCCCAGCGCCGTGCTCCGTTCCCTGGACGAACTCGACGGCGACTTCGAGATGCAGGCGCCCGCCGCCGGCGGAAGCAAAGGCGTGCTCGTTCCACCCTGGGTCTACGAAGGCCCCATCGCCGTCACCCACGACGCCCAAAGCCCCTTCAAGAATCTTCACCCCCTCGGCAAGGTCGGCGCCAGCGTCGCCTCAGGAACCAACGGCTACCGCATCGGCCAATCCTGGCATCGTCGCCGACACCACGATTCCGGCCGTCTTCTCCACGTGAACCTCGATGTTCGTATCGGCACCCACGAACCCGCCGCCACCGGCATTCATCGGTTCTGGATCGGGAATCGAAATTCCGGGCCCGCCGTCGAAATTCTGCTCTCGTCGGATTCCGCCTCCATTCGTACCGGCGAACAACTCGAGGTCGTCCGATCCTTCGGCACCAACACCTGGCACAATCTCCAACTGACCCTCGATCTCCAGGCCGGCACCGTGTCTGGTCGCTTCGGGACCCCGGACGACATCACCGCTTTCCCTCCCCGCCCGCTCGCTCCCGCCGCGTCCGCCGGTGTCGATTTCTTCGGAATCGACGCCCAAGCCAACGGAAACACCGTCCTCCCCTCCATCGCCTTCGACAACCTCGGCATTCAGGAGTCGCCCCTCGCTCCAGTCACCACTCAACAGCCCGCCGTCGCGCCGTCCACCGAACCGACCGATCCCACCGCCATCCACGCCCAGCTCGAATCGCTGCTGGCCGATGGCCCGTTCGCCATGGTGTACGGAGTCAGCGAAGGCACACCCGGCGACGCCCGTATCCAGGTGCGCGGGGAACCCGACCGGCCCGGAGCTGAAGTTCCGCGAGGCTTTCTCGCCGCGCTCGGCGGTGGTCCCTTGCCCAAGGAAACCGAAGGCAGCGGCCGACTCGAACTCGCCCACTGGCTCACCACGCCCACCAACCCGCTGACCGCCCGGGTGATGGTGAACCGGATCTGGCAGTACCACTTCGGCCAGGGTCTGGTGAAAACGCCGAACGATTTCGGAACCCGCGGCCAACCCCCGACCCACCCCGAACTGCTCGATCACCTGGCAACCGCCTTCATGCGCAGTGGTTGGTCGATCAAGGCCATGCACCGCCTCATCCTGACCAGCGCCACCTACCGCCAACAAAGCCGGCACTCCGCCACACCCACCCCACCCACCGCCGATCGTTTCACCGACGAATGCCCGGTCGACCCCTCCCCAAACACCGCCGCCACCCGCGCCACCGCTCCCCTGCCGGTTTCGGTGAAAGCCCCCTCCGTAGCGGCGGGCGTCCCGCCTGCCGTAGAGGGGGGCGTCCCGCCCCCCGGATATCTTCCCCGTTCGTCTCCCGTCATCAACGTGGTCTCTCACACCGAACCCTCCCCCGACCTCGTCTCGCCGTTCACCCGACGACGCCTCGCCGCCGAAGAAGTGCGCGACGCCATCCTCCGCGTCAGCGGGACGCTCGACGCAACCCCCGGCCAAGGTCATCCGTTTCCATCGCCCACCCGCTGGGGCTACACCCAACACGGACCCTACGCCGCCACCTACGACCACACCCGCCGCAGCGTCTACCTCATGACGCAACGCATCAAACGGCACCCCTTCCTGGCGCTGTTCGACGGCGCCGATCCCAACGCCAGCACCGCCGAACGCCGCACCAGCACCGTGCCCACCCAGGCCCTGTTTTTCCTGAACGATCCCTTCGTCCATGCCCAGGCCGAGACGTTCGCCCAACGGGTGCTCGCCACCACCCCCGCCGAACCACTTCAGATCGCCGCTGCCTACCGGCTCGCGCTGGGCCGAAACCCGACTCCCGCCGAACAACGCGACGCCGCCTCCTTTCTCGCCGAGTACCGCGCCGAACTGGAGCTCGCCGGAAAGGACAACCCGCTCCAGGGCGCCCACGCCGCCTTCGCTCGCGTGCTGTTCGGCAGCAACGAATTCCTCACCGTCGACTGATGCCATGAGCACGCCACGCGCCTTCGACCCGTCCCGCCGCGGATTCCTCCGCTCCCTCGTCGGCGGCTCCGCCCTCTACCCCGGACTCGTCGCGCGGTTGCTCGCCGACGACGCCGCCTCGTCGGGTCTCAGCTCCCAACCCACCGATCCCCTGGCTCCGCGAGCCGCTCATTTCACTCCCAAAGCCAAGCGCGTCATCTTTCTCTACATGAGCGGCGGCGTCTCCCACGTCGACTCCTGGGACCCGAAACCCAAGCTGTTCGCCGACGCCGGCAAAACGGTGAGTGTCGACGAATTCCAGGGACGTAAGGGCGACTTCCAGATGTTCGCCAAACGACCGCAGTGGGAGTTCCGACGGCACGGTCGGTGCGGCACCGAGGTCAGCTCGCTCTTCCCCCACATGGCCGAGTGCGTCGATGACTTGTGTGTCATCCGGTCACTGAAATCCGACCACACCAACCACTACGAAGCCACGCTCGGCATCCACACCGGTTCGTTCACCTTCGCCCGACCCAGCATCGGCTCCTGGGTCAGCTACGGTCTCGGCACGGAAAACCGCAACCTCCCGTCGTTCGTCGTCATCGCGCCCAAGACCCCGTACGCCGGCGGCCAGGTCTGGGCCGGCGATTTCCTCCCCGGCGCACACCAGGGAACCCTGGTGGTCCCCGGAGCCGAACCCGTCGCCAATCTGCGCCGCCGCGTCCCGTCCAGCCGGCTCCAGGAATTGGAACTCGGCGCCATGGCCCGGATGAATCGGCAACATCTCGCGCCCCGCGCCGACGACCCGCTCCTGAGCGCGCGCATGCGGTCGTTCGAGACCGCGTTCGGCATGCAGATGGAACTTCCCGACGTGTTCGATCTGTCCCGCGAATCGGACGCCACCCTGGCGCTGTACGGACTTGAACGCGGCAGCACCCAAGGCTTCGCCTGGCAGTGCCTCGTCGCCCGCCGCCTCGCCGAACGCGGGGTCCGCTTCGTCGAACTGATCGACGTGGGATCCTCCGACAACTGGGATGCCCACGGCGACATGCTCACCCACACCCCGCTCGCCAAAAACGTGGACCAGGCCGTCGCCGGGCTCCTCCGTGATCTGAAGCTGCGCGGCATGCTCGAAGACACCCTGGTCGTGTGGACCACCGAGTTCGGCCGCACCCCGTTCAATGCGGCAGCTGACGCCAAAGGCCGGGAACACCACCACTGGGTCTTCTCTTCATGGCTCGCCGGCGCCGGCGTGCGGGCGGGAACCGTGTATGGCGAATCCGACGACCACGGCATCCGCGTCGGCCGTGATGGCGTTCACGTGCACGACTTCCACGCGACCATCCTTCATCTCATGGGCCTCGACCACGAACGCCTCACCTACCGCCACACCGGACGCGATTACCGGCTCACCGACGTCGCTGGCGAAGTGGTCCGCGGCATTCTCGCCTGACGCCGTTCAGCCATTCGAACCGCAACACCCGGGCACCCAGCCGGCGACGACGAAGCACGGGACGTTGACCCACACGGCCGCCAGCACGTCATCGGCCACCACACCCCAGCCCCCCGGCAGAAATTGGATCTGCCGCACCGGCCAGGGCTTCCAGATATCGAACAGGCGAAACCCGGCGAACAACGCCGGCACCAGCCACGCCGGGTGCCCCGCCAGGAACCCAGCCGGTCCGGTGAAGCCCGGTCCCAAGGCTTGAACCGTGAGCAACGTCCCAAAGCAGAGCGGCATCGCCACAATCTCATCCAGCACCACCGACCCGGGATCATGGGCCCCCAGGATCTGTTCGGCCCGGCCGCACACCCACACCGCCGCGAGCACTCCCAGACACGCGCCACTCCAAAAGACCGCCACGCTGCCGGGCAACATCAGGAGCCACGTCCACAAGAGACCCACCAGAGTGCCGGCCGTTCCCGGCCCCTTCGGCAGCCAGCCACTGCCAAAACCCTGAGCCACGAAGACAATCGCTCGGTTCAAACCAGTCTCCTCACATGTCGCGCAAATAAATCTCCCGGTTGCGCCACAGATAAACCGTGCCGGAAAGCAGGGTGAGCGCGACCGCCGCCCATTTGGACGCTTCCGTCACCGCCGCCAACCAGGGCGCACCCGCCCTGATGGGAAATTCGAATACGGTCCGCGCCCAATCGCCCCAGGTCGGGTAGGAGAGCGACACCAGGATGCACAGAATGCAAACGATCTGGGTGATGGTCTTGTGCTTGCCGAAACCCTCCGCCGCCAGAACCAGATTCTTCGAGGCCGCCAGCATCCGCAGCCCGGTGATGGCCAGTTCACGGCCCACGATGATCACCACCATCCAGGCCGGCATCCACCCAAGCTCCACGAAGGCGATGAACGCGGATCCCGTCAGGATCTTGTCCGCCAGCGGGTCCATCAGGATTCCGAAGTTCGTGATCAATCCGTGTTTCCGAGCCAACGCGCCATCGAAGTAGTCGGTGAGGCTCGCCGCTGCGAATAAAAACAGCGCCACGGTCTGGTGAAACGGAAACGGCACCAACAGCGCCACCAGGAACAACCCAGTCAGGCCGAAGCGCGATACCGTCAGCTGGTTCGGCAAATTCATGCGAGCGCCCCGGTTGTCCGGGTTTTTGCCCGGTGATGCAAGGCTCACAACTGTTTCCAACTATCCCCTTGAGCCGAACCCAACGCCTGCCGAGCATCCCCCGATCTCCTATGAGCAGCCCCCATCTCGACCCGTCAGCACCCGCTGCGCCGATTCTCCCTCTCCCCCCGGGACAAGGCCGAGATGAGGGCCGCTCGCACCCTGCCTCGCGATCCGGTTCCTAAACCCCATCCATTCCCATGAGACTTCATCCGCACGCGCTCCTGCTCGCCCTGGCCCTCCTCGCACCCGCCCCCGGCAACGCCGCCGAAGCACTCACCGCCCTGGTCCGCATGCTCGGTGCCGCCGGCGATCCCGCCGTTCAAGTCGACATGCTCCGCGGCCTCCGCGACGCCACCCAAGGCCGCCCCAGCCTGCCCATGCCCTCCGGCTGGGAACCGGTGGAAGCCCGCCTCATCGCCAGCGAAAACCCCGAGATCCGCGCCCTCGCCACGTCCCTCGGCCTCACCTTCGGCTCACCCACCGCCCTCGCCACCCTGCGCACCACGCTTGGAAATACCTCGGCGACCACCGCCCAACGCCAGGAAGCACTCCGCGCATTGCTCGGCGTCCGCGACTCCTCCCTTCCACCCACCCTCCAGAAATTGCTCACCGACCCCGCCCTGCGCGGCGCCGCTGCCCGGGCCCTGGCCACCTTCGATGATCCCGCCACCGCGCCGGCGTTGCTGTCGGCGTACGCCTCCCTCGCCGGCGGTGAACGCCGCGACGCCCTGACCACCCTGTCGTCGCGCCCCGCCTACGCCCGCGCCCTGCTCGCCGCCATGGCCTCCGGCGCCGTCCCCCCCAAGGACCTCACCGCGGAAGTCGTGCGCCAGCTTCGCAATCTCAAGGACGATCAGGTGAACACCAGCCTCACCCAGGTCTACGGCACCATCCGCGACGTGCCTGCCGACAAGCAGGCCGACATCGAAAAATACAAACGCATCTTCCGCGCCGGCGGTTCCACACCGGGCGACGCCATCCGCGGCCGGGCCGTCTACGCCAAGGTCTGCCAGCAATGCCATCACTTGTTCGATTCCGGCGGCCAGGTCGGGCCCGATCTCACCGGAGCCAATCGGGGCGACCTCGATTACCTGCTCCAAAACATCATTGATCCCAACGCGGTCATTCCGAACGAGTATCAGGCGTCCACCCTGGAACTGAAGGACGGCCGCGTCGTCACCGGCATCGTCAAACAACAGGACGACCGCTCCGTCGTGGTCGCCACCGCCAACGAATCCGTCCGACTCACCCGCTCCGACATCGTGGAAACCCAACTCAGCCAGCTCTCCATGATGCCGGAAGGCCTCGTGGCCCCGCTCGCCGACCAGGAGTTCCGTGACCTGATTTACTACCTGAGCCGACCCAGCCAGAGCCCCATGCTGGCGACCACCGACACCGCCAACCTGTTCTTCAGCGGCACGGACCTGAGCCTCTGGCACGGCGATGAAGCGACCTGGAGCGTCGCGAATGGCGAAATCACCGCCCGCACCGACGCCGTTCAGAGTGAGAACCGCCACCTCCGCAGCGACCTCGTGGCGGGTGATTTCCGGCTCGTGCTGCAGTTCCAACTTCAGACCCGGAACTCCGCGGGCAGTGTTGTCTTCCGTGCCGAACCCACGCCGGACGGAGGGGTGCGCGGGTACGGCATCGGCATCACGCCCGACGCCTGGGCCACGCTCTCGGAAGAAGGTGGACGCGGAGTGCTTCGCAAGGCCAACGGTCCGTCGCCCGCCGTCGCGACCGGTTGGAACACGCTCGAAGTGCTCGCGATCGGCAGCCGCATCCGGGCGGCAATCAACGGAACAGTCACTCTCGACTTCGAGGATCCCGCAGGAGCTCGTCAGGGACTGGTGGCCCTTCGATTGCCAACGGGTGGCGGAGTCAATGCGCGGTTCAAGGATCTCCGGCTCGAGCCCAATCCCAAGCCGGAGTTCACCACCCTGAAGCCTTAGAGGCGATCAGGGCAGGTGCAGGGGCGTGATCTTGACGTTGCGAAACGCCACCGGTCCATGGTCGCCCTGGGCCATCAAGGGACCGCCCGGTTGTTCATCCTGAAAGCGCGAGGAACGGGTGGGCCCGGTCACTTCGACATCCTCCTGAACCACCTGGCCGTTCAATGTCACTTTCTTGAAGCGCGCGTTCTCGACCTTGGCGCCGCTCTTGTCGAAACGGGGCGCGCGGAAAACCACTTCAGCCTTCTGCCATTCGCCCGGCGGCTTGCTCGCATTCACCCGCGGCGCAGTACCCTCAAAGCCCTTGCCATCCGCCCACCGCTGGTAAATGCCGCCGTTGTCGGAGTGCTGGGGTGTGGTGACGCCGTAACTGTCAAAAATCTGAACCTCATACCGACCCATGAAATAGACCCCGGAATTCGAACCCTTCGTCACCATGTATTCGTACTGAACCCGAAGGTCGCCGTACTCCGACGTGGTGAGTATATCCACCGTCTTGCCCGACTCACCATTCACCACCACCCCGCTGCCCGGCAGGATCTCGAATTTTGTCGGATCCCCTGGCTTCAATCGAACGTCTCCCGCGGCAACCCAATCCCCATGCGGGGGCCGGATGTTGGAGAGATCGCCTTTTCCCAGGATCACCTGGGTGCATTCGGCACACCCGCTCAGCAGTAGAGCGAGGCCTGCCAGCATACCAACGTTTGCTGCCGCCTGAAGTCGTGGGTTCAATTGCATGAATCGTTAGGAGTGGGAACTGGCGCGATCGTAAGCACCCACCCGGCCCCGCGGCAACCGTCCTCCCTCCCCCGCGCCTGAATGCTTTCGCATCGGTGAATTACCCACGCTTGCCTGCAATCCGTGGGATTCCCTAGCTTCATCGCGTGCCCAAGGAAAACCTCCTGATCGTCGCCGACAGCGAGCGCAATGCAGACATGCTGTATGCCGTGGGCACGTTCGTTCCCGACCCCTTCATCTGGTTCACCTGCAAGAATCGACAGTTCGTCGTCGTGAGTGATCTGGAATTCGACCGGGTGCGCCGCGAGGCCAAACACTGCCAGGCTCTCTCCTACACCCGCTACGAACGCCGACACGAACGGGAGAATAACGGCGACTTCCCGGGACTCAGCGATGTGCTGCAAACCATCCTGCGCGAACGCCGCATCCGGAAGGTCACCGTCGCCGAAAGTTTCCCACTCGGCCTCGCCAAAGCCCTCCGCCGCCACAAGTTCAAGGTCCGCCTCCGCGATGGCTCCTTCTTCCCCGAACGCGCCATCAAATCCGCCGACGAAGTCAAAAAAATCAGCGCCGCCCTGCTCATGGCCGAGGTCGGCCTCTCCGAAGGCATCCACGCCCTCCGCCGTACCCGCATCGGCAAAGCCCGCCGCCTCATGCTCAATCAGGCCCCGCTCACCGCCGAACGGCTCCGCGCCATCATCGACACCGCCATCCTCCAGGCCGGCGGCAACACCACCCACACCATCGTCGCCGGCGGCCGCCAAAGCAGCGACCCCCACCAACGCGGTCATGGGGAATTGCACGCCGACGAACCCATCGTGATCGACATCTTCCCCCGATCCCAGCGCACCGGCTATTACGGCGACGTCACCCGCACCGTCGTCCGCGGCCGGGCCACCGAATTCACCCGCGCCATGTACGCCGCCGTGGCCAAGGCCCAGGCCGCCGCCATGGCCCAACTGCGCGACGGCACCCGCGGCGCCGACGTCCACGGGGCCGCCGAGGCCTCCTTTGTGGAATGCGGCTACAAGACCATTCGCCGCAACGGACGCATGGAAGGCTTCTTCCACGGCACCGGCCATGGCGTCGGCCTGGAAGTCCATGAACCGCCCCGGATCAACCGCCGCTCCCACGACACACTCCGCGCCGGCCACGTGGTCACCGTGGAACCCGGTCTCTATTACCCCGACGTCGGCGGCGTCCGCCTCGAGGACGTCGTTCTCGTGACCCGCAAGGCCCCGAGGAACCTCACCCGTTTCGAGAAACAACTCGAAATCTAGCACCCTCCTCCTTGCCCCCGGCTCCTCCACCCGCGAACACCGCCCCCAACGGTGTCCCTTCCCCGTACGATGGCACGCCCGATGATGCCCTCGTCCGCCGGGTCATTGAGGGCGATAAGGAGTGCTTCGAGGAACTCATCCGACGCCACCAACCGCGCGTGTTCGCCACCGCCCGTCGTTACGCCCGTCGGGAGGATGAGGTTCAGGACATCGTTCAGGAGGTCTTTCTGAAAACGTTCGAGCGGCTGCCCGGTTTCCGCTTCGAGGCGCCGTTCGAACACTGGCTCATGCGCGTGGCCATCCGGACCTGCTACGACTTTCTCAGAGCCCACCAGCGGACCCGCGAGTCCAGTTTCACCGACCTCAGCCGCGAGGAAGAGGACTGGCTGGACCGCCACAAGACGGAGCCCGACGCCGCCGACGAACGTGCGGAGGCCGCCCGCAGCCTGGTCCAGAAGCTGATGGACACCCTGACCCCCGAGTTTCGGTTGGTCATCCAACTGCTTGAGATCGAGGAACGCTCCGTGAAAGAGATCCACGAACTCACCGGATGGTCAGTTCCCCTCATCAAAGTCCGCGCCTTCCGTGCCCGCGCCGCCATGCGACGGGCCATTGCCAGGATGAAGCCGGAAAAGTACTTGTAACCGCACCATTCGAAATCACCGTCTACCCCATTCGCCGGAGCCATGAACGCTGAACCTCTCCGCCAAAAACTTCTCGCGAGCGCCCGCGCCCATCCTCCTTCCGATCGCGTCCCGTACGCTTTCGAGAAACGGATCATGTCACGGATCCTGAATCGCGAAGCGCCGGATGCCTGGGCCGCCTGGGGTTTTGTGCTTTGGCGCGCCGTGGCGCCCTGCTTCGCCCTGATGCTGATGGCGGGCATCGGTTCCTACGTCATGCAGCCCGCTTCTGAAGATCTTGGAAGCCAATTGGATGCAGTGCTTCTCGCCGATCTCGACGTCGCTGGGGACGCGCCGTGAAGCATTGGAAAGTCATTCTCGCCGCCACGCTGATCTTTATCACCGGCGCGGCCACCGGTGCCCTGGCGTTCCGGGCCGCCAACAAGGCCAACACCCGCTCCCGTGAACCCGGCGGTCCTCCCCCCATGATGGATCGGCGGTTCGATTTTCTCGGCCGACTCCAACGCGATCTCGTCCTCTCCGAGGAGCAAACCGCCAAGCTCGACGTCATCCTCCAGGAAGGCAGCAAACGCACCCGCCAGCTCTGGGACACCGTCCGCCCCCAAATGGACGAGGAAATGAAGCGGGTCCACGAACGCATCAAGGCCGAGTTGACCCCCGAGCAACGCACCCAGTTCGAGGAGCAATCCAAGAAGTTCCGCGAGCGCCGCGGCCCCAGGAATCAAGGAACCAATTCCAGCGGAGAAACTTACCGAAGAGGTGGACCCCGTTTCGGCCCGCCCCCACCCCCGCCCAATGACCCTCCCGGCGAGCCTCATGCCCCCAAGCAACCCGCTCCCGGGCAATAGACCCAGCTGTTTCCACCCGCCGAGCCTCCGTCGGTAGCGGCGGGCGTCCCGCCTGTCGCTACGAAGGCCCGGAGGGCCGAAAGAACGGAAGCCCATGGCGTCAGCCATGGGTGTGGCGTCGCATTGGATTTCCAGCCCCGGAGGGGCGATCAGAATCGGCCGCGTCGGGGTTGGTATTTGGGGAAACGCTGGTGTTCTGATCGCCCCTCCGGGGCTTGGGTTTTGCTTAGGGTCCGTGTCCCCACGGCTCACGCCGTGGGCTAGGGTCTTGCCGCCCCATCCGGGGCTGGAGATTAACGGCTCATGGGAAGCTCCCTGTTCGAAATCGACCTGCTCACCGACCATGAACCGGGGAGGGTGCGGGGATGAAGAGCGGCGTCGTGGCCGCCGCAGTCCAGGACACCTTGGGATGTCTCGACGCCAGGGCGAACGCTGGGCGTCTTGGAGTGCGGCGGCCCCGATGCCGCTCATGGAGGCGATGAAGCGGGGAGGTTCATGGGAAGCCCCCACGATTCACGAATCGCGCATGGGGACCATGAGCCGGGGGAGGCGGTGGGATTACGATTAGGATTAGGAGTACGATGACGAGGGGAGGGGTGGTTCATGGAGAGCCCCCTGTCCGTATTTGCCCTGCTCACGCAGGTCGGCAGGGCGGGAACGCCCGCCGCTACAGCGCGGTTCTCAGACCACCTTCAGACTCTCCACCGCCCCCACACACCGTCCACACAAGGTCGGATGCGCCGCATGCTGACCCACGTCCGATTCCCAGTGCCAGCAGCGCTCGCACTTGGCCCCGTCCGCATGCACCACCTCCACCCGATGCTCGGAACCCGCCACGCCCTCGGTGACCGTCAACTGGGAAACGTTCAGCAGTTCCCGCAAGGAATCCCGCCAGTCCGCCCCCAACCCCTCCGGCAACGTCGGCGCCTGCAACCGCACTTGCGCTTCCAACGCTTTCCCAATCACCCGCCCCTGCCGCGCCTTCTCCAGTTCCGGCAGCACCTTTTCCCGCGTCTCCAGCAGCCAGGCCCAACCCGCCTTTTCCGCCGCACTCAGCGCAAAGGGCTTCGGCTCCCAGTCGCTCAGATGCACCGACGACGCCGACCTCCCGGGAATGTGTTCCCACGCCTCGTCCGCCGTGAAGGCCAGGATCGGCGCCAGCACCTGACACAACCCCGTCGCCAATCGATGCAGCACGGTTTGCGTCGATCGCCGACGCGCCGACCCCGCCGCGTCGGTGTAAAGACGATCCTTCACCACGTCGTGGAAGACCGCGCTCAACTGAACCGACGCGAACTGGGCCACCCGTTGGTAGACCACGTGGTACTCGCAGGCGTCATACGCTCGCGCGCACTCCGCTTCCACCTCGGCAAAGGCCCCCAGGATCCACCGGTCCAGACCCGTCAATGACTCATCCGACACCGCGTCCCGGGCTGGGTCGAAGTCGAACAGGTTGGAAAGCTGGTACCGCAGCGCGTTCCGGATGACCCGGTAGCTCTCACCCACCTTCTGCAACCGCTCCTCGCTCACCACGATGTCGTTGCGGAAGTCCTGCGACGCCACCCAAAGACGCAGGACGTCGGCACCGTATTCCTTCACATAACGGTCTGCCGTCTGCGGCTTCTGGTACCCGCCCTGGCCCTGCTTGCTCTTCGAAATCTTCTCACGGTCCGCGTCGACCATGAAGCCATGGGTCAGCACCGTCCGATACGGCGCCGCACCCTGCCCGGCGAGGGAGAGAAGCAACGACGACTGAAACCATCCGCGGTGCTGATCGCTGCCCTCCAGGTACAGGTCGCATTGGAAGGGAGCCGCGTCCGAACCCCGAAGCTCCGGCCGACGCGCAAGCACCGCTGCCGAAGACGACCCGGAATCAATCCAGACATCCAGGGTGTCCGCGGACTTCGAAACGGCTTCCGGCCCCGTCCAATCGGCGGGCCGCACCAACCGCCACAGTTCCTCGGCTGGCCGTTCAAACCAGATGCTGGAGCCGTGTTTGTCGAAGAGATCCGCCGCCGCCCGAACAATCCGGGCATCCAGGATGGCTTCACCGGCGGCCGAGTAGAAGGCCGGGATCGGCACGCCCCAGGAGCGCTGCCGCGAAATGCACCAATCGGGGCGGGACTGAACGGCGCCCTTGATCCGGTTGACGCCCCAGTCGGGAATCCAACGCACGCGATCGATCTCGGCCAGCGCACGGGCTCGGAAGCTTTCCGCATCGGCATCGGCCGGCACGTGGTCCACCCGAATGAACCACTGATCCATCGCCCGGAAGATGATGGGCGACTTGCTGCGCCAGCAATGCGGGTAGCTGTGATGATAGTTCTCCTGATGGAGCAGCAGGTTTCTCACCCGCAGTTCATGCAACACCGCCTCGTTCGCATCGCTCTTGCCGTGTTTTTCGAGAATCGATTTGCCGACCAGTTCCGCCGGCATCTGCTGCTCCGCGGGAAGATCCGAGGTGGGAGCCAGACGACCTTCATCGTCGACCGGCGAGTAGATGGGCAGCCCATGCGCCAGGCCCAGCTGGTAATCGTCCGCACCATGACCGGGCGCGATATGAACAAAGCCGGTGCCGGTGTCGTTGGTGACGAAATTGTCCCCCGCATACAGCCGTCCGGTCCTGGCACAGAACGGATGCTGGTACTCCACATCGCCCAGCATCGAGCCATCCAGGCTGCGCAGAATCTGGTAGCCTTCCCAGCCGGCCTTCTGGGCGACCTGATCCAGAAGCATGGTCGAGACGATGTAGGTCTCGTCGCCCACCAAAACTTGGGAATAGAAAAACTTCGAGTGATACGCCACCGCCAGGTTCGCCGGCAGTGTCCAAGGCGTGGTCGTCCAGATCAGGATGAAGGTCTTCACCTGACCGACCACCGGGAACTTCACGAACACGCTCTGGCTGACGTGGTCCTGGTACTCGACTTCCGCCTCCGCCAACGCGGTGCGGCAGGGAATGCTCCAGTACACCGGCTTCTTGCCGCGGTACACAAAACCGCGCTCCACGATGCGCGCGAACAACCGCAGTTCCTCGGCCTCATACTCACGGTTCAGCGTCAGGTACGGATTCTCCCAGTCCCCGAGCACCCCCAGGCGCTTGAACTGCTCGCGCTGGATGTCGATGTACTTGCGGGCATAGGCGTCGCAGGCCTTGCGAATGGCCGCCGGATCCGCCGACGTGTCACCGGCCTTGCGCATCTCCTGGCTGACCTTGAACTCGATCGGCAGCCCGTGGCAGTCCCAGCCCGGCACGTAGGGCGCCCGAAAACCCCGCAGACTCTTCGACTTGATGACGATGTCCTTGAGGATCTTGTTGAGCGCGGTTCCCACATGCACGTCGCCATTGGCAAAGGGCGGCCCGTCATGCAGGACGAAGGTGGGCGACCCCGCCCGCCGGGCCTGGATCTCCTCATACAACCGCCCGGATTGCCACCGCGCCAGCCGCTCCGGCTCGCGAACCACCAGGTCCGCTTTCATGGAAAAATCCGTCCGCGGCAGATTCAAAGTCGTCTTGTAGTCCATCGGCATGCTCCGAAAGCCCTCTAGGGAACCTCAATTGACCGCCCGTGTCATGTCATGTGATGCGAGTCACCACGTTCTTCAAAAGAAACGGCCGCCGGGGGTGCCGGCGGCCGTCCTCGAAAACTCAGGTTCCCGCCTTGCCTGCTCCGTTCAGTACGCCGCCTGCACGCCGGAGGTCTTGCGCTTCTTCATCCAGGGCATCATCGAGCGCAGCTTGGTGCCGACCTTCTCGATGGGGTGCTTCTCGCCGGCGGCGAGCAGCGCCTTGTACCGCTTGTAGCCGCCCTGGTACTCCTTCACCCATTCCTTGGCGAACTTGCCGGTCTGGATGTCCTTCAGCGCCGCCTTCATGCGCTTCTTCACCGAGGCGTCGATGATCTTCGGTCCGACCGAGACGTCACCCCACTTGGCCGTCTCCGAAATCGAGAACCGCATGCCGCCGATGCCCGACTCGTTCATGAGGTCGACGATCAGCTTCAGCTCGTGGAGGCACTCAAAGTAGGCCATCTCGGGCGAATACCCCGCCTCGACCAGGGTCTCGAAGCCGGCCTGCACCAACGCACTGCAACCGCCGCAGAGCACGGTCTGCTCGCCGAACAGATCGGTTTCCGTCTCCTCCTTGAAGGTGGTCTCCAGCACACCCGCGCGCGCGCCGCCGATACCCTTCGCCCAGGCGAGCGCCACCTTTTTGGCCTTCTTGCTGGGGTTCTGGTACACCGCGATCAAAGCCGGAACGCCTTTGCCTTCCAGATACTGGCGACGAACGATGTGCCCGGGGCCCTTCGGCGCGACGAGAATGATGTCGACGTCCTTGGGCGGAACGATCGTCTTGAAATGGATGGAGAAGCCGTGGCTGAAGAGCAGGGTCTTGCCCTTCTTCAGGTTGGGCGCGATGTCCTTCTCGTACGCCGCGGCCTGCTTCGTGTCAGGCAACGCCACCATGATCACGTCCGCCTTCTGCACCGCCTCCGCCGTGGTGAAGACCTCGAAGCCCATCTCGCGGGCAACCGCGATCGACTTGCTGCCTTCGTACAGGCCGATGATGACCTTCAACCCGCTTTCCTTGAGGTTGAGAGCGTGGGCGTGACCTTGCGATCCGAAGCCCAACACGGCGAGGGTCTTGCCCTTCAACACGCCCAGGTCGGCGTCCTTTTCAGTGTAGATCTTGACTGGCATGGATTGATTTCAATGTGAGTTGTCTGATGTCTGCTTCCCGCTGGCTGGAACACGTAGCGTCCCGATGATATCAGGACCGCGGCAGGGCCACCTGACCGGTCCGCGTGAGATCCAGCACCCCGAATCCCTTCAACAGCAGGATGAATTTCTCGATCTTCGATTCACCGCCGGTGATCTCGATCGTCAGATTCTCGGGCTGCACGTCCACCACCTTGGCCCGGAAAAGTTCGGCCATCTGGCAGATCTCGGCCCGGTTCTGCGGCTCCGCCTTGACCTTCACCAACACCAGTTCCCGGTCGATGTAGTCGCCCTGGCCGTAGTTGATCACTTTGACCGAGTCGACCAGCTTGTTCAGCTGCTTCACGATCTGATCGACCGTGGCGTCGTCGCCGCGCGTGACGATCGTCATCCGCGACAGCGTCCCGTCATGCGTCGGCGCTACATTCAGCGAATCGATGTTGTAGCCACGTCCGCTGAACAGCCCGGCCACGCGCGTCAGCACGCCGAACTTGTTCTCCACCAGCACCGAGATTGTGTGTCGCATAACGGTCAACAGAATCGGTCAACGGCTCTTGTGTGATGTTCACCCGCCCGCGGCCCGCCTGAAAATCAAACGCCCGCCTCCCTGTTCCAGGAGCGCGGGCGATCTGCGGGCGGTGCCGAACACAGATCGCACGTCAAACCGGGATTACCCGGACGACGTCGCGATCAGTTACGGGCGCCAGAGTGCGCATCACGGAGCGGAACCTACCGGCCCGGCGCAAATCCCGTCAAACGGTTTCCCATGCCCGAACGCATCCCGGGCGTATCTCCAAGTTGTGGAAGGGAGATCCAAGCATCGGAGGATTTTGGACAGGATTCACAGGATGAACAGGATGCTCAGGATCCCAAGCGGAACGGCATTTCATCCTGTTCATCGTGTTCATCCTGTCAAAAAGAGGGCCGTGTCCTCCGACAACACGGAGATGCGCCCACGCATCCAAGGTTCCAAAAACCAGCGCATAGCGACCCAGGGAGTGTGCATCCAGTAGAGAGGGCGTTTTCGTAGCGGCGGGCGTCCCGCCTGCCGTAGAGGGGGGGGCGTCTCGCCCCCCGGAACCTCCCCGGTTCAAGGTCCGTGATTAGGTCGCCCGCCCCCGAAGCCATCGCCTCCATCGACGAGCTTGACAAACTAACTTTGCCGGACAAAGTACGCCGCGTGCACGACCCGTGGGCCGCCGAGAACCTCCAGGTCATCCGGACCTTGATGGAACGTTCCTCCCTCTACCGGAGAGCCCTCGCGCCCGTGTGCTTCGCCGCCGGCCTGCTCGGTATCCTTGCCGGTGTCGTCGGCTGGTTCGCCCAAATCGATTCGGCCCGCGGCTTCGGACTGCTCTGGATGCTCGTCGCCCTCGGCATTCTCGTCATCAGCCTGCTCATCATCCGCCGTCAAGCCGTGCGCGCCGAGGAACCCTTCTGGTCACCCCCGTCCCGACGCGTCGCCCAGGCCATGGCCCCGCCGCTGCTCGTCGGCCTCCTCGCCGGCTGCCTGATCGTCATCCCTCACTGGCGCGACCCCCTTCACGCCTGGTGGCTGCCCGGCATCTGGCTGGTTCTCTACGGCTGCGCCGCCCACGCCGCCGGGTTCTTCATGCGGCGCGGCATGAAGTTGTTCGGTTGGATGCTCGGCTTGCTGGGAGCAACGTTGCTGGTGTTGGTCAATGGCCGCACCCACGCCGCCGGCCTCCCCTCGCTCAGCCTCGCCCATCTCGTCATGGGAGCCCTGTTCGGCGGCTCCCACATCGCCTTCGGCCTCTACCTGTCCGCCACCGAAGCCCGATCCCCCGTCGCGTGAACCCGGAGCCCTTCCTCCAGCTGGATCGTGTGATCCATGAAAAGGGGCGCCTCGCCATCATGTCTCTGCTCGCGGCATCCCCCAGCCTCCTGTTCACCGAACTCCGGGATACCCTCCGCATGACGGACGGCAATGCCACCACCCACCTCCGGACCCTGCTCGAAGCCGGCTACGTCACCATGACCAAGTCGCTCGAAAGCGGCAGACCTTCCACCAGCTACGCCCTCACCGCCACCGGACGCCGGGCGTTCTCCGACTACATCCATCTCCTGGAACTCATCGTCCAGCAGACCCGGCCCGCTTCGGAATAGACCGATTCCCTTAGCCATCCACGCAACCCACATTTTCATTAACTTTGCGTTACAAAGCATGAATACACCCCCCGCACTTCGTATTCTTCGCGCCGATCACATGGGCATGTGCTTCGGCGTCCGCGACGCCCTCGCTCTCGCTCATCGCGAAGCCGCCACCCAACCCGTCACCGTGCTCGGCGATCTCGTTCACAACGAAATCGTGCTCGATGACCTCCGTCGACGCGGCGTGCGCCTCGAACAGGACCTCGACGCCGTCGCCACACCCACCGTCCTCATCACCGCCCACGGCGCCTCCGAAAAACGCCTTTCCGCCGTCGCCGCGCGCGGCCATCGCCTCATCGAAGCCACCTGCCCCCTGGTCCACGTCGCCCACCGCGCCGTGCGCTCCTTCGTCACCCAGGGGTTCCACCCGGTCATCGTCGGCCGCCGCGATCACGTCGAAGTCCGGGGCATGACCGAGGACCTCGAAGCCTTCGATGTCGTGCTCTCGGAGTCCGAGGTGGACGCCCTGGCGCCCCGGGATCGGTTCGGCGTCGCCGCTCAAACCACCCAGCCCATCCACCGCGTCCGCGCGTTGGTGGATCGAATCCGCCAACGGTTTCCGTCGTCGGAGGTCCGGTTCGCCGACACCGTTTGCCTGCCCACCAAGCAGCGTCAGGACGCCGCCGAAAACTTGGCCCGAGTGGCGGATGTGGTGGTGGTGGTGGGCGGAGCCAACAGCAACAACACCCGAGAACTGGCCCAGACCTGCCGGCAGCACGGCGCCCGGGTTCACCAGATCGTCTCAGCCACCGAACTTCGCGAGGACTGGTTCCACCCGGGCCAGATCGTCGGCCTCACGGCGGGCACGTCCACTCCCCCTGTCACCATCCAGGGCGTGGAACACTGGCTCCACGCGCTCTCGGACCGGTGGACTCATGAAACGGTTGCCATCACCTCCCACAACCCGGCGCTCGCCACCGCCACCGCCACCGCCACCGCTCGATGATCCAAGGCTGAACGGACCACCCTCGGAACAGTCTAAGGCATGGCGTTCTCGGAAATCGGAAGCCCGCCCCGACCGCGCCGTTGCCGAAGCGAAGCGCCATGGATCACCTGCCCCTCCACCTTCCCGCCATGACCCGACTCGAAGATCGACGTCCCCTCGTGGTGTTCGCCCTGTTCTGC
>CAUJJW010000357.1 GCA_963205105.1 Verrucomicrobiota bacterium
GGGGCCGACCGGGTCCGGCAAGACCACCACGCTGGCCTCGATGATCAACATCATCAACGAGGAGCGTGACGACGCGCATTTGATCACGATCGAGGACCCGATCGAGTACTATCACAAGCACAAGAAGGCCGTCGTCACCCAGCGTGAGGTCAACGTGGACGTGCCCAGTTTCGCGGAAGCCATCCGGCGCGCCCTGCGGCAGGATCCCGACGTGATTCTCGTCGGTGAGATGCGCGACTTGGAAACCATCGAAGCTGCGATCACGGCTTCCGAAACGGGTCACTTGGTGTTCGCCACCCTGCACACCACCGGTGCCGCCAAGACCATTGACCGCGTGGTCAACGCGTTCCCGGTCAATCAGCAGGAAATGATCCGCATCCAGCTGTCGACCGTGCTTCAGGCGGTCATCTCCCAGCTGCTCTTGCCGCGTCATGACAAGCCGGGCCGTGTGGCGGTGTTCGAGATCATGGTCAACACCCCTTCCATCGCGGCGCTGATCCGTGACAACAAGACGTTCCGTATCAATTCCGACATTCAAACCGGGGCGAAGTACGGGATGGTAACCCTGGACGGTTACCTGCTCGACAAATACCAGCAGGGCATGGTCTCGCGTGAGGAAGTCATCATGAAAGCCCAGGACCCCAGCACCATCCTGCAAAAGCTCCAGGAGCTGGAGGCAGCCAAGGCGGCGGCGGCGGTTTCCCGATAAAAGGCTTATGTCCGATACCGTTTCCAACCCACTGTTGTCCCTCGTCAGGGAGCGTGGCCTGCTGGATGACCTCCAGTTCGAGGAGGTGCAACAGGAAGTCCAGCGCAGCGGCAAGTCGGTGTCCGAGGCCCTTGCCGACTTCGGCATTCTGGACACGGATTCCCAGTTGCAGGTGATCGCCGATCACTTGGGAACGGAGGTGGTGGATTTTCGCAACTGGACGCCGGACGAGGAGACGCTCAAGGCCATCTCGGCGGCGACCGCCAAAACCTATCTCTGCATCCCCTTCGCTCTGAGTGGGACCACCCTGCAGATCGCGCTGGCGGACCCCTTGAATCCCGCCACGCTCGACGAGCTCGGGTTCTCGGTCAGTTACGAGCTGGTGCCGGTGGTGGCCGACCCCAAGGCCATCCAGCAGGCGATCGACAAGCATTACGGTGGCGCCCAGACCGGCGACACGATGGCCGAGTTGCTCAAGGAACTGGGCGCCGACGCGGAGATCGAACGGGAAGCCGCCGAAGCCGCCGCCACCGGGGGCGCAGCGGACCTGTCCGAACTCGCCAACGAGGTTCCGATCGTCAAGTTCGTGAACCTGGTCATCGCCCAGGCCATCCAGGACCGGGCCAGCGACATCCATTTCGAACCCTTCGAGACCGAGTTCAAGATCCGCTACCGCGTCGACGGTGCGCTGTACGAGATGGCGCCGCCTCCGAAGCATCTGGCACTCCCGGTGGCGTCGCGCCTGAAGGTCATGTCCAACCTGGACATCTCCGAGCGCCGGCTTCCCCAGGACGGACGCATCTCGATGAACATCATCGGGCGTCAGATCGACCTTCGTATTTCAACCCTGCCCACCCAGTTCGGTGAATCGGTCGTGCTCCGCGTGCTCGACCGGACAGCCACCAAACTGGAGGTCGAGGCGCTCGGTTTTCCGAAGTACGTCTTCGATTACGTCACGGAAGCCATCCAGCAGCCGAACGGCATCGTCATCGTCACCGGGCCCACCGGTTCCGGAAAGACAACCACGCTGTATTCGTGTCTGCGCCGGGTCAACACCCTCGATTCCAAGCTCCTGACTGCCGAGGACCCCGTCGAGTACGACATCGAAGGCATCATGCAGGTGGCCATCAACGAGGCTGTCGGCATGACTTTCGGCAAGGCCTTGAGGTCCTTCCTGCGTCAGGATCCCGACATCATCATGGTCGGGGAAATGCGCGACATGGAGACCTCCCAGATCGCCATTCAAGCCTCGCTCACCGGCCACTTGGTGCTGACCACACTGCACACGAACGACGCCCCCGGCGCGGTCACGCGTCTCGTGGACATGGGCATCGAGCCATTCCTGGTCGCGTCGACCCTTCAATGCGTGCTCGCGCAACGCCTGGTCCGGACGATCTGCAAGGGGTGCAAAACCTCGTTCGAACCCACCGAAACCCAGCTTTCCCTTCTTCACCTGTCGCCGCATGACCTTGGCGACAAGCTCTTCTATTACGGCCGCGGCTGCGGCACCTGCAATGACACCGGCTACAAGGGCCGGAAGGGAATCTACGAATTGCTGGTCATCAACGACACGATCCGACAGATGATCATCGAACGCGCTCCGACGGTTGTCATCCGACAGAAGGCCACCGAGCTGGGAATGGTAGGCTTGCGGGAGGATGGGCTGCGGGGTATTTTCGACGGGTCCACCACCATCGAGGAAGTCCTCAAATACACCTGATCGAGGCCCGCCATGCCCAAGTTCAATTACGTTGCCATGGATTCACGTGGCAAAGAGACCAAGGGGACTCTCGAGGTCGGCAACCAAAACGAGGCCATCACCCGCCTCAAGGAAATGGGTTACTTCCCGACCAAGGTCGTGGAAGCCGAGAAGCCCAAGGAAAAGGGCAAGAAATCCGTCAAAGCCCCGGCCCGATCCGGCGGTCCCAAGAAGGGGATCAACATCAAGATCCCCGGCTTTGGCGGGGTGAAGACCAAGCAATTGACGACGTTCACCCGGCAGTTGGCGACACTCGTCGATGCCGGTCTGCCCTTGCTGCGCGGCCTGCGCGTGCTCGCCAAGCAGGAGAAAAACCCCGTCCTGAAGGACACGCTCGGACAGTTGGGCATGTCCATTGAGGGTGGCTCCACCTTCTCCGAGGCCCTCGCCCAGCATCCCAAGATCTTCAATCGCCTCTTCGTCTCCATGGTGAAGGCCGGCGAACTCGGCGGTGTGCTTGAAGTCGTGCTCAACCGCCTGGCCGAGTTCATGGAAAAAGCCCAAAAGATCAAGGGCAAGGTCATCGCGGCCATGTTCTACCCGGTCGCCGTCATGACCGTCGCTGTGATCATTCTCGCCGTCCTCATGATCTTCGTCGTGCCCAAGTTCAAGACGATCTTCGGCGACATGATGGACGGTGCGGCGCTCCCCGGTTTCACCAACTTCGTCCTTCAGATCAGCGAGACGCTGAAAGCCTACACCATTGTCTTTCCGGAATGGGCCGGAGGGATTCCGCTGCCCGGGCCGGTGATCGTGGGCATGGTCGTGTTCGTTATCGCGTTCAAGATTTTCGCCAAGACCAAACTGGGACATCGGGTCATCGACAAGATGAAGCTCAAGATGCCCGTTCTCGGTCCGGTCTTTACTAAGGTGTCGATTTCACGATTCGCCCGAACCCTGGGTACGCTCATTAGTTCAGGTGTGCCCATCTTGCAGGCACTCACCATCGTCAAGGAAACCGCCGGCAACGTGATCGTCGGAAACGCCGTCACCAAGATTCACGAAAGCGTCAAGGAAGGTGAAACCATTACGGCACCTCTCGAAGCGGCTAACGTGTTCCCGCCCATGGTGATCTCCATGGTGGACGTTGGTGAGCAAACCGGCGCGCTCCCTGAAATGTTGATGAAGATCGCCGATACCTTCGACGACGAAATCGACAACGCCGTCTCCGCCATGACCTCCCTCCTGGAGCCCATCATGATCGTCTTCCTGGCCGTCATCGTCGGCAGCATCGTCATCGCGCTGTTCCTGCCCTTGATCAAGTTGATCGAAGGCGTTGGCGACACGGGCGGCAAGGGCGACGGCGATTAAGCCCCGAACCCTCCCTAACAATGGTCTTTCGCAAATCGGCCCCTGGCACCCCTGCCTGGGGCCGATTTGCATGTTTCGAAATTCACCCCTTGACCTCGGCGATGCCTCGACGTAAATACAACGTCATTACATTGCATGGCCGATTGCCATACATATCTCCGGCTTGATGGAGTTCGACTGGTCCAGCCCACCGTTCCAGTTCGGCGGCGCCCTGACACAACAGGACGTGGAGGAATCCTTCGAGGATCCCTTGGCAGTCAAGCTGTTACCGGATTCGCCACGGTTCACCACCCAAGCCCGGTACTTTCATTTGGGGCGAACGGTGGCCGGGAAGGGGGTCTTCACCATCTACCGGACCAACGGGAAATTAATCCGGGTAATATTGGCGCGACCCTTCGAGCCCGAGGAAGCGTTCTTCTACGAGCGGAAGGTGAGTCAGGCGCTGCAGCAGTAACCGCGGGTGGTTCACTTCGAATTTCGGCAGGTGGGGAGCGTGGGTGGTACGTCCAGGGCAACGCAGGGAGGTGCGCTTGAATCCGATCACGTCTTGGGAGGATGTTCCGCTGTTTGATCGTGAAGAAGCGGAGGCCTCGTTCTGGGAAGCCAATCGGATCGACCTGCGCCTGATGGAGACGGCGGTGGCGTCCGGAAATGAATCGGGCGAGTCGGTCACCATCAGTCTGCGAATGGACCCCCGGATGCTGGCGCGCATCAAGCGCTTGGCCCGTTCCCGTTACCTGAATTACCAGAGCATGATCAAACAGTGGCTGAGTGAACGGATGGAAGAAGAACTCCGAAGCCGGCAACTCTGACCGCATGACGCCGATTCTCCCAACTCGTTCGCACCCGACCCCTTGCATGAGATCCCTTTCCTCCAGCCTTCGACCAGTTTCAGCCTCTCACCGTGAGGGCCGTTCCGCCTTCACGCTGATCGAGCTGCTGACCGTGATCGCCATCATTGCGATCCTGGCCGGGATCACCCTCGGACTGACCTCTGCGGCACGGAATGCCCGGACCAATTCCAGGGCCACCACCGAATTACAGCAGCTCCGCACCGCGATCGATTCGTACAAGGCGGACCGCAGTGCGTTCCCGCCCGACCACGCGCTTCCGCCGGGTTCACCGAACAAGGTGGATCCGGTGGTCAACCAGCTCTTCTACGAGCTTCGTGGGGTGGATGTGGTGAACGGCGCGTTTCGGGTCAAGGGCGGTCAGGAATCCATCGAGCCGGATCAGGTCCGGGCCGTTTTTGGTCGCGGGGGATTTCTAAATGCTTCGGTGGATCCGTCGGAGCCCTCCAAAACGTATCTGGATGCGAAGGCTTCCTCGGTGAACCGGGTGTCGATCAACAACGTCAACGTGGACCTGCTGGTCACTGCGTTTCCGTGGGGAATGAGTGCGCCCGAGGCGGCGCCACTGCAGGCCTACGGCGAGAAGAGCAAGGCCAATCCCTGGCGGTACGTGTCGACGTCGGCGACCAACAATCCGGGCGGGTATGACCTCTGGATGGAGGTGTGGGTTGGAAACGATAAGCGGGTGTTCAAGAACTGGTAGATTTTATGCGCTCCACGAGGCATCCAACCGAGGCTGATCGCACGATACCGGTGCGCTGGTACGAGCGGAGTTGGACCGTCGACATCGACGACGGATCCGCCGCGGCGACTTCAAGCGTTGCCACGCGGCCCGCACTTCGAACTGGAGCCCCGTCGCCACGTCCCCCGAAAATGGCAGTGACAACCCGCAAGCGCATTCCGCAACCTTCGCGTTCTCAACGCCATCGCCGATAAGCTTATGAAGACGACGTTTCGCGCCCAACCACCCCGCCACGGGTTCACGCTCATTGAGCTGTTGGTGGTCATTGCCATCATCGGCGTGCTGGCCGGTATGATCTTGCCGGCCCTTTCCTCGGCCAAGGTGAAGGCCCAGATCGCCAAGGCCCGCGTTGAGATGGAATCCATCCGAGGTGCCATCATGGCGTATCAGGGAGCCTACAGCCGGATGCCCTCGAGCGCGCTGGCCCGCGAGAAAGCCGCACCGGACTTCACCTACGGCACCATGCACGTCGGAGCTCCGGCGGAACAGCAGCCGGTGTTGGCCAATCGCAAGGGCGGGGGACTTCCTCAAATTGGCAACCTCGCCGGCACTCAAATTTCCAACGCTGAACTCGTCGCCATTCTCATGGATGTCGAGAGGCGCCCGGACACCAGCGCGCCCACGGTGAATGAGAATCATCGTCAGAACACGCAGAAGAACGCCTTTCTCAGTGGCAAGCTCAACGCGACCACGCCTCCAGGACCCGGCATTGGAACCGACCTGTTGTACCGGGATCCGTGGGGCAACCCCTACATCATCACTCTCGATCTCAACTACGACAATCTGTGCCGTGACGGCTTCTACAGTCGGTCGGCGGTTTCCCAGGAAGCCGGCACCAGGGGTTTCAATGGACTGGCTCCGGCGGCGGACAATCCGAACGCCTGGGAAGTGCGCGCTCCGGTGATCGTCTGGTCGATGGGACCCAATGGCCTGGCGGACCCTGGGGTCAAGGCCAACGCCGGGGTCAACAAAGACAACATCCTCAGCTGGAAGCAATAGGACCGTGGTATGCGGATGAGCACATCACAACGGCAAGAGGACGCGACGATCGTCCGGCGCATCGTGGGGAAGCTCCCCACCCGGGCCGAACGCGCGTTCAGCCTCGCCGAGTTGATGGTGGTGATCGGCATCATCGCCCTGCTCGCCAGTATCGGCATTCCGGCCTTGCGCGGTCTGGGCGAGTCCAACGCCATTGACGCCGCCACCCGCCAGATTCTCGACGACCTCGCCTTCGCCCGGCTCCGGGCGATCAATGACCGGACGACGGTGTACATGCTGTTTGTGCCACCGACCACGGTGAACCTGGATGGTGCGGGCCCGATGCCCACCAACTTGGCGCCCTTCCGCCTGACCGGGTACACCTTCTTCACCAAGCGAACGATCGGCGAGCAACCTGGACGACAGACGCCGCGGCAGATCAGTTCGTGGAACCAGCTCCCCGATAAGACGTTTTTCGCTTTGACGACCTTCCTGCCGAACCCGCGCTTCACCAATGCTTGGGATCAGCCGCTGGCCAATGTCGCCGCCTTTCCATTGGTGATCACTAACCGCGTTTATTCAGGCGCCGAGGCGGTGGCGCTTCCGTTTCTTGCCTTCAACGCGCAGGGGCAACTCATCCGTTTCAACAACTTCGGTCAGCCCGTTTCGGGCCAGGATGGCTACATCCAGCTCGCGCGGGGGAGCGTTTTCAATGCACCGGAACCCGATGGGAGCATGCCGGCGCCGGATGTCGTCGAAGTGCCACGGGACAATCGCCGGTACATCCGGGTCAACTGGCTCACGGGTCGGGCCGAGGTCATGGGTGATTTGGTGATCGGCGCCAATGGGGTGCCGCAAGTTTTGGGGAGGCCGATATGAAGTTGATTCACCGCCTTCCACAGCGCCCGCGCGGCGAGGCCGCCTTCACCATGGTGGAGATCGCCTTGAGCATCGCCGTGGTGGCGTTTGCCATGGTCGCGATTCTGGGTGTCCTGCCCACCGGTCTTCAGGTGCAGAAGGACAACCGTGAAGAGACCATCATCAACGCCGACGGCACCTACATCCTGGAGACGATTCGCTCCGGGTACGATCGGGCGGGATTGTTGGATGACGCGATCTACATGGTCTCGGTGAATTACCGGAACGGGAATCGGCAAATCATCAGCGCACCGAATAACCAACCTCTTTCCTCGTTGGCCGTCAGTGACGGGGCTTGGGACCCGCAATGGTTGGTCGGCCTTCTGAGCACTCCGAAGAGCCTGGGCAACCAGGGCGTGAGCAACGTGGTGGTGTGGGCAAGGGCTCTGAACAACACCGCCATTGATCGCGATGCCGAAGCACGCGACACGGCCTTCAAGTACCGGATGATCGTCGAGGTGGAACCGACGTTGGCGTATCCTCCTGCACTGACCAACTCACTCGGCACCAACGATTACCGACGTGTGATCAATGTTCAGCAGGGTTTGCACGAAGTCCGGCTCACCATGCAGTGGCCCTTGTTCAATGATCAGGTGACGCAAACCGAACGGGCCCAGGTGGGAACGCACCGCCGGACCTTCCGCACCCAGATCGGCGGCAGCCAACGGTTCTTCCAGACCAACGTCCTCGGAAGCGACCAGATCCTGTTCTACTTCCAACCCTCGCTTTACTGACCGATGCGCACCACTTCGCCATCCCAATCCAGCCAGTTCCGGCGCGGCTTCACCGTGCTCGAGTTGATGCTGTCGGTGGCGATCATGACCGTCATCGTCATCGCGCTCTACACGGTTTTCGACGTCACCCAGAAGGCGCTGCGGAGCACGATTTCCCAAGTCGACGCGCTGGAAGGTTCACGTGCGGCTTCGGATCTGTTGGTTCGCGATTTTCAATCGGCGACGCCGGTGGATGTGGCGAACACCAACTGGACGAGTTTCTCCGCCTACCTGAATCCGGTCGCGGTGCCGGTGAACCTGGAAGGACTGAAGAAGGGTGGCGGCACGGTGCTGCAGACCGCCATTCAGGACATCTTCTTTGTCACCCGGCAAAACGATACATGGACGGCCATTGGCTATTGGGTGGGGCCGGTGAACACCAATCAGGTGGGGCAACCGATCACTGTGGGCCGGCTTTACCGATGGGCGTACGAGACCAATGCGACGGCATTCGCCTACACCAATCTGTACGCCCGCTTCAACAGTGCGCTTCGCGTGCGCGATTCTCAGATGGTTCTCGACGGGGTGGTGCACCTGCGGGTGCAGACCTACGACGTCGCGGGGTTTCGATTGGTGGTGAATCCTGAAAGGGATGATCCGCCGGAACCCCAAGGAGCAGAGGCTGCTTTGGCTCAGCGCTACCCACCAATTTTTAACGGACGTCGTGCCTGGTTCCTGGACCCCTTGGATGCCGGTCGCAATTTCCGGACGGCCTACCTCTTTCGTCAGGTCACGATTCCCGCTTTCCCGTCCACGCTCGAACTCGAGCTGGGCGTGTTGGAACCGCAGGTGGTGACCCGGGCGGCATCGATTCCGAATGTCGACGCCTCCAGGGACTTCCTCGCGCGCCAAGCCGGCAGCATTCATTACTTCCGGCATCGGATTCCGCTCCGCAACGCCCCGCCGTTTTGACCCCCGTGATGAACCGCAGCCAATCCCAGCGAGGCATCGCCCTCATCACGACGCTGATCATGCTGTCCGTGGTGACGCTGATGGCGGTCGCTTTCCTGGCCGTCAGCCGGCGCGAGCGCGCGTCGGTGACGACCAGCTCGGATCGTGTCGATGCCAAGTCCATGGCCGAAATCGCCCTGCAACGGGCGGAAGTCGAGGTTGTGGCCCGGGTTCAAGCCGTTTCGAACCTGCTCAACTACGATCTGTTGGTTTCCACCAACTTCATCAATCCGGACGGATTCATCGTAGGGAACACGAACATCGCCAACGTCAGTTATGTGTATCCCAACGGGGTTGAGCTGACTGGGGACGATCTGCTGGCGATGTACCGGAACCTCCAGGTGGATCCGCGCGCGCCGGTCTTCATGGAGACCAATGTGGTCACCCGGGCCCAGGAGCATCGGTTCTTCCTGGATTTCAATCGGAACGGCCGGTTCGAGACGAACGGCTTGCAGTTTGAGGTCGATTTCAACGGGCGATCGCTGGGGCTGACCAACTTCCATATCGGCGATCCCGAGTGGATCGGCGTTCTTCGGCGACCGGACCAGCCGCATTCCGGTTCCAATCACTTTGTGGGACGCTATTCCTACCTGGTGCTGCCGGCGGGCAAGACGCTCGACCTGAATTTCCTGCACAACCAGGCGAAGCGCCTGGGGCCGGCGGTGGAGAGCTTCGCGCGCAACCAGGGGGTGGGATCCTGGGAGATCAATCTGGCTGCATTCTTCGCGGACCTGAACACGAACGCCTGGCGGAGCTACGCCTACCGCACCAACTTGTTCACTTCCAGTGCGGGGGCCACCTTCAGCGATGCCCTGGCGCTCCTCCGACATCGGTATCGGCGCGACGTTTACGACAACAACCCCTCGTACAACCGGCTTCAATCCATCCGTCAGTTGTTTCGGGCCGAAGGGTTCAACGCGTTCCTCCGTGACGGGAACGATGGGTATTCCGACGGACCCATCCAGCTTGGCATCCCTCGCCCCTTCCGACTCAACGGCGCGAGTTTCGAGATCGACGAGAACGACGAGCCCAATGAACCGTGGCCCGGCGCCGAGAATCCCTTCCAGTTCTTTGATCCCCAGGAGCTGTTCACGGTGGCGGAGGCTGCGGTCTCGCAAGCGCCTTACACCGAACTCGCCGACGGGACACTTGGCGTACCTGCGACCACCGGTTTCGCGGACCGCCTGAACCGGATCTCCGCCCTGCGCAGTACGTATGACAGGCACACCTTCTATCGGTTGCTGGGGCAGTTGGGCATGGACTCCGTTCCGGCGAACCGGGGCCTGATCCACCTGAACTACGACAACCGGCTGGACTTCGATCCCCGTCTCGAAGGTGCCCGGCCGAATTCCGGCTGGGGTTTCTTTGCCACCAACTTCGTGGCCTGGTCGCCGATCGCCTTTTTCACCAACGCGGCGGACGCGATCCTGAAGACGGCGTATCCGCCGGGAATCGTCGGCCTTCCGCACGTCTCGATCACCAACCTATCGGTTTGGCCCACCAACCTTTATGTGCCGGAGGTTCATCGGTCCATGCAGTTGGCGGCGAACATCTTCGATGCGACGACCAACGCGACCCAAACGCTCTACCCGCACCTGCCGCACGTCTATCGGCCGCTCTTTGGACGGCAAGGCAATGGCAGCGTGGTGATCACGGGCTACGAACCGGTTTGGGATGGGCGCCTCTTCTGGGCCAACTCGGTGACCAACAATCATCCGGACCTCGACGAGATCGGGGCGACGGCCACCTTCGCCCGCAACACCCACGTGGCGGGTGTGCCCTTGGTCATCGGTGCCAAGAAGGGCTTTCCCAACTTCAACGAGTTCGCCATGCAGACGGTCGTTCAGGCGACCCGTAAGTTGGAGCTGGTGAAGGCGGCTCCGCAGGCCCGGCCATCGATCACCAACCAGCTTTACACGATCGGGATCTCGAACCTGTTCGGAGTGGAATTCTACAATTCGTACACCCAGGCATTCACGCGCCCCATCGAACTGCGGGTTCGGGTGGAAACCGACATGGTGTTGTCCAACGAAGTTCGCGTGGTTCGTCGATTGGGCCCGCTGACCCTGGTCACCAACATCGTCTATGACCGGTCCACCCTCGATCGCACCTGGCAGGGCGGGGAATTCAAGCTGCCCATGAACCGGGTGCTGACGTTCATCCCGGACTCCATCTACCGCGCGGACGGCACCTTGCTGAGTGTGAGCAACCGGACCCAGGTGCCGTTTGAATCGGCTCGCGGTTTCCCCATTCCAACCTGGCGTCTCTCCATCACCAACCGCCTGCAGGCGATGCTGATCGACGCCAGCCCCACCGGCAACGGGCGTATCATCGACTATGTCGATCTGGACAACCTGAACAGCATCATCGACGTCACGGCGGCCTTGTTCGGGCAGGAGGACGAAACAGGGCAGGCCTCCTTGATCGGGAGCTTCTGGCAAACCAATCGCGTGGGCGGCATCCCCGATGGCATCCGGAACCAGATCCAGGCATCGCTCGGCAGCATCAATGTCGCCGAATGGAACAGCGCCTCCTTCGACCCGATCAGCGGTCTCGACAAGGATAAGTCGGTCGAACGTTTCCGGCAGTTCGTCGGGCTGGGCGGGGTAGGGTCGCAATCCCCCACGCTTCGCATGCAGGTTCCCTTTTCGCCGGCACGGAAGCTCTTTCAGAACAAGGCCTGGCAGGTCAACGACCCGCTCGTCAACGATCTCTACTTCGACCTCGAGGACCCGTCCCGGACCAATGACGTGCGTTACGTCAAGCCGGTGCGCGCTGCGATCGGGGCGGACACCCACAACCTGGGCCAGATCAACTACCGCTACCGGCCCTGGCAGGCCAATCTGTACAGCAGCGGGGACAGCACGGACTTCGATCCCGGGGTCAAGGATCCCCAGATCACTCGTTCCGATGACTGGGACTTCCCGACCAATGCGCTTCCGTCGGTGGGCTGGCTCGGGCGCATTCACCGCGGGACACCCTGGCAGACGTTTTACATGAAGTCCGGGGTGGCCATCCCCCGCGAATGGATTCGCTGGACCGGGCATGTGCCGCTGCAGTTGCCGGGTTTGGCGGGGATCTTCCATCCCAGCACCCACCCCACCAACGACTGGCGGATTCCTGGCCTGTTCACCACCGCCATGGGCGAGAACGCCTCCCGAGGTCTGCTCTCCGTGAATCAGTCCGGGTACGCCGCCTGGTCCGCGGTGTTGAGCGGGATTCCGGTGTTGACCAATCAATTCGCCACCAACGTGGGGCCCAGCTTGATCGCACCCAACTCCCTGGAACTGCGAACCATCGTCGATGGCATCAATCTCGCCCGAACGGCCCGGCAGGGCGGGCGCTTCAATTATCTGGGAGAGATTCTCTCCGCACCCGAGTTGAGCCTTCAATCGCCGTACTTGCGGTTGACCGCCGGACCTCGGGGAACCCCCGCCGATGCAGTCGTGGAACGCATCCCGCAGATGGCGTTGTCGCTGCTGAAACGGGATGAACCACGATTTGTGGTGTATGCTTACGGGCAATCACTCCGGCCGGCACCGGCCTCGGTGGTCACCGATTTCGGACCGTACTTCCAGATGCCCACGAACTACGTGATCAGCGGGGAGTACGTGACCAAGACGCTCATGCGGTTGGAGACGGTCTCCGACCAGGATCCGCTGACCGGGCGGGTGCGCCAACGCATCCTGCCGGTCAAGGAGAGCTACAATGAGGTTCCGCCGACCGAGTGATTCCACGGGGCGAAGGCTCGCGTTCGCCAAGTGGTGCGTGTCGTGCGACGATCAACCCTGATTCTCGAAACCCATTTCACCTGATTTTTCCTGTTATGCGCATGCGAACCCGAACCCTGCTGATGATCGGCGTCCTCGCCTTCGTGGCGACGGCGGTCCTCTGGCGTCTGGGTGACGCCCGGTTCTCGTGGCGCCGCGGCCAGCTCGCGTCGCGAACGGATTCGTCGACGCCCCTTCAGACGACGCTTTCCAACCTGGTGGTTCCCCGTGTCCCTGTGCTGCCTTCGTCTCTGGCGAGCACCGGAGCCGCCCCGGCAACCGCCCCGACCGCGGCAGCTGCGGATCGAACGTCGTTGCGGTTGACCAACACCGATCGTCCCGTCGACGCACTCTCGCGCGACGACCAGGCCTTGGTGTTGCGGAACGCCTTCATCGACACCTCGACCGGCAAACCCCTGGAGATCCCGCCACATCTGCGGGCTGGGGAAGAGCCCGGCTCCTACGTGGTGCAGGCGCGGGGAGCTGTTTCCCGGGAGTTCCAGGAAGCCCTGCGCAGTGCTGGAACGCGTTTCGTTTCGTATGTGCCGGTGAACGCCTACCTCGTGGCGGCAACGGCGGCACAAGCGGCTCAACTTCAGGCGCTTCCCGTGGTGGGTGCGGTGGTTCCTTTCGAACCTTACTTCAAGCTGGAACCCGCCCTGCTGGCACGGGCGGTGAGCGATGAGGCGCTTGCGGCGGATCAGCGGCTCACGGTCACCCTCTTGCCAGGCGTGGGGCGCGACGTGCTCCAAACGGCTGGTGCGGAAGTCCAGGCCGAGTTTGCCACACCCTTTGGCCCCGGTTTCCTGGTTGAAGCGGAGGGCATGACCCTCGCAAGTCTGGCGAAGTTGCCGGAAGTGCAGGGCATCGAAATGTTCCGTCAGCGGCAGTTGCTCAACGACCGCACCCGGAATCGGTTTGGCGTGTCGTCCGGCACCAACGCACCCGGTTCCTACACCAACTACCTGGGCCTGACCGGCACCAACGTGGTGGTCAATGTCAACGACTCCGGCATCGATGAAACCCATCCGGACCTCGTGCGACGGGTAACCTCAGACGCACCGTCCACGCTGGTGGATTTCGACGGCCACGGCACGCACGTCGCCGGCACCATCGCCGGCAGTGGCATCATGTCGGGCGCGGTCAGCAATGCACCGGGATCCGCCATCCCTGGCGCTGACTTTCGCGGGATGGCTCCGGAAGCCAGCCTGTACGCGCTTCCGATCGACCTGAACACGGGGCCGTTGATCTCGGATGCCTATCTGCAGCAGACCGCCGCCACGAACTACTACATCACCCAGGCACGGACGAACCTGCTGATTTCGAACAACAGCTGGGGCTACATCAACGCCTTCGAGTACACGGTGGCTTCCGCAAGTTACGATGCCGCCGTCCGCGACGCCCTCCCGGACACGACCGGGGTCCAGCCGATTCTCTACGTCTTTGCCTCCGGCAACGAAGGCAGCGGCGCCGACGACGGTCAGGGGGGTGAGCCCAACACCGTGCGCGCGCCAGGTACCGGCAAGAATGTGATCACGGTCGGAGCCATCGAATCTCTGCGTGAAATCACCAACGAAGTCGTGTCGATCCTTGCCGACGGGACGATGACGACCAATCAGGTGTTCCTGGGCGAGACGGATACCGATGACCAAATCACGTCGTTCTCCGGTCGTGGCAACATCGAGCCTGGCATCGAAGGCCAGTTCGGCCGGTTCAAGCCGGACGTTGTCGCTCCGGGTGCCTTCACGATTTCCGCGCGGGCGAGCGACTGGGTGGATCCCGAGTTTTTCACCAGCGTTCTGGTGAACCGGATCGAGCGCCAGAATGTGACGCCCGGCACCCGGATCAACTACTCGCTGTTCGTCCCGGAACGGGCGTCCGAGTTTCGCGTGCGACTGCTGCGCAATGACTTCTCTCCGGATCCGTTGCCGGGCCTTCCCATGTACCTTCGGTATGGCGATGTGCCAGCGGTCGGCGACCTCGTGTCCACGAACAGCATCATCCGGGTTCCCCCGGACGGCACGCTGGTGGCCGGTGACTGGTTCTACGGCGTGGGCAATTCCACGGACCGGGCGGTCAGCTACGACATCCAAACGATCGTCGTCATCACCAACGGCAACTTTGGCTACTTCGATCAGCTGAAGCTCCTGAACGGCGGTCTGGCTCCCCATTATCGCTTTGAATCGGGGACCAGCATGGCGGCACCAGCGGTCAGTGGTTTGCTGGCGTTGTACCAGGATTACTTCCAGCGCGAAGGCCGCGCGGTGACACCCGCCTTGATGAAGGCGCTGCTCATCAACGGCGCCCGCTCCCTGGGTTCCCATTACAACTTCAGCCTGCGCGACGTGCTGAACCTCCAGGGGTGGGGCGGGGCCAACATCACCAACGCCCTGCCGGCGGGTGAATTCGGTTCCCTGACGGGCAGCGTCCATGCGGTGCAGTTCACCGACCAAACCGGAACCAACGCGCTGTCCACCGGTCAGGAACGGACCTGGCGGGTCACCGTGGCCCCCGAGGCCGTTGACCAGATTCTCAAGTTTTCCTTGGTGTGGACAGATCCCCCCGGAAACCCGGCCTCCGGCATCAAGCTGGTCAACGACCTGGATCTCATCGTGAAGGATGAAGCCACGGGCGATGAGTACCACGGGAACGACATTCCCTACCGAAGCGATTTCAACATCCCGCACGCGGCTGGAACGGCGGTCACCAACGACAACGTCAACAACGTCGAGAACGTGCTGATCCGGCCGCCGGTCGGAACCAACTACCTGCTGACCGTGCGCGGGCGTCGGGTCAACGTGAACGCGGTGCAGTCGCATCCGGATGGGATCGCGCAGGACTTCGCCCTCGTGGCCTCGGTCGCCAACACCCGGCTGACCAACGTGCTCGACATCCAGTTGCGAACCGAGCCGTTCCTGGCGGCCACGCCGGTGATTTCGACCCTGACCAACGGCTTGCCCATCGTGCGGGCGCGAACCGGCGCGATGCCTCCCCGCTTTGGCACCTTGCCCGGTTCGACCAACCAGTGGTCGTTCTTCGTCTTCACCAATTTGCAATCCAACACCCCCCAGGGCGTCGGGTTGACCAATGGCCAATACGTGGCCTTCCTGACCTTTGGCGCGATGAATCTCTCCAAGCCTCGCGAGGCCGGGGCGGACATCGACCTCTACGCGACCACCGACCCGAGCATCACCAACCTCAGCCCGGTGGCGGTGCAGAACTCCCTGAAGTCCGTCAAACCCGGTGGCATCGAGACGATCATCCTGACCAACGCACCCCTGGGAGCGGTCTACTATCTCGCCGTGAAGGCTGAAGACCAGCAGGGCGCTGAATTCACCATCGCCGGCTTGTCCAGCAACCAGCCGTTCGACGAGGACGACGGCCAGGGGAACCGCATCGTCCGGGGTGTTCCCTACTTCGTCCCTGTCCCGGATGGTTCGCCCGATGCTCCGCAGGTTGGCTACGTCTTTGGCATCGTCACGACGTCGTTCCCGGTCCGGCAGGTTACCGTGACCAATACGGTGAGTTTTGACAGCACGGGCGATTTGCTTTTCAACCTCGCCCACGAAACCAGCTTCGCCGTCCTGGGGAACCACGAGCTCGATCCCTTCGGACGCGGCGGCGTGGAAACCACGGTCTACGACGACAGTGGCGCTGGGGTGGGCATTGGCCAGGTGTTTGGCAAACCTTCCGACGGCCCGGGAACGCTGGAGAGTTTTGTGGGCATGGAAGCGGCCGGCGCCTGGATTCTCACGGTCACGGACAATGCTCTGACCCAGGTGGCCACCAACGTGGCGATGTCCCTCTTCGTCCAACGCGAACCCGAGGAGGATGAAGCCCTGTTCTTCACCTTGCGACCTGGCGAATGGGTCCGGCGTGCCCGCCGACTCCCGCCTTCGGCGACCAACCTGATCGTGCGGGTCACCGACATTTCCGGCGGTTCCAGTGCGCTCGAGATTTACGCCCGTCGGCTGTTCCCGCCGTCGCTGGTGGATTACGACAAGTACGCGATCATTCCCGGCGGTCAGAGCGAGGGCTCACTGACCATTGGCCTCGCAGACGTTCCTCCGCTCAACCCCGGCTTGTACCACGCCGGCGTCTACAATCCCGGCCCGGAAACCGTCTCGGGAGCGCTCTGGATCGACTACGAAGTCGACCCGAATCTGGCAGGCGACCGGGGCTATGGAACCACGGCGGCACTTCCGATTCCGGACGACGCCGTCATCCGCTCGTCGATCCCCGTGCTTGAGGACCGCATCCTTGCGGATGTGCGCGTGGGAGTCCGGGTCGATCATCCGCGGGTTTCGGACCTGGTGTTCCGCCTCATCTCACCGCAGGGGACAAAGGTGGTTCTCTCGGAGAACCGGGGTGGGGAGATTGGAACCGCCTATGGTGCGGACAATGGTTCGACCCGTATCTTCACAAGCTTCACCGACGACACCAATCGGACGGTCATTCCCATCAAGTTTGGCGAGCCGGCGTTCACCAACAGCCCGGTGTTTTCCACATCCTCGAATCGGGTGGTGATGGCGGATGGCTTTGAGTCTGCCGTGGCACGGACGTACCTGACGGGCGAAGCAGTGTTGCCGGGATGGACCATGCTGACAGGGCAGGGAACGGTGATTCGCAACGCAGCGGGCAGCACCAACCGTTTTGAGGGTGACCAATACCTCGTCCTGGATCCCGGAGTGGCTTCGATCGGTACGAACCTTGTCCTGGCACCCACCACCTCCTACCGGGTGCGATTCGGTGTCAGTCGATTGCCCGGTGGTCAGCCCCAGGGCCTTCAGGTGTATCTGAACAACGTGCTGGTGCATGAGGTTTCGGACCTCACCGCAAGCACGGGGTGGGCGGTCAGTTCCTTCGTCTTCACCGCCACGGTGCCCCAGGCACTCCTGGAATTCCGGACCATGAACAATGCCGTGGCGCAGGTCGCACTAGCCCTCGACGGGATTCTGGTCGAGGAGGCTGACGCGCCGATGAACAGCTATTACCTCGCCGAGGAAAGGCTGAAGCCGTTGATCGGACAGCGATCCCTGGGCGAATGGCGCCTGGAAATCTCCGACAGCCGCGCAGGTCCGTCCTTGACCAATGCTGGCGCGCTCCTGGGTTGGCGTCTGGAGTTGGACTTCGATCTGGATACAGTTCGAGCCGTTCGGCTGACCAATGGCGTGCCTTACTTCGGCAGTGTGAACGAGGACGAGGTCCAGTACTTCTACGTCGACACCCCGGTCTGCGCGACCACCTCCGTCAATATCCTGGCGGGTGAACTGGCCACGCTGCTGCTCTATGGCGATCGCGACGGTTTGCCTGCGGCGGATCTCGGCAACTTCGTGGACGACTACGGTCCGTACATCAATGTCGAGGCCGGCGGTCGGGCGACGCTGACACTCACCACCAACGTGCCTGCCTCCGCCCCGCTGCGGCCGGGTCAGCGCTACTTCTTGGCCGTCCGCAATTTTCAACCCGATCGCCTGGCCAATCCGTTCGGGATCATGGTCACTTTTGACTGTGAGGATGCGCCGCTGCCCGTGGTTCCATCCCTGACCAATGGCATCCCGTTCACCGCCACCATCGATCCGGGACCCGGACTGCATTACTACCAGTTCGAAGTGAGTTCGAACGCCATCCGGGCCGACTTTGAACTGACCCCGCTCAGCGGCAACAACGTCGACATGTACATCAAGCGCGGTCGCATCACGCCACCCGATCCGGCGGATCCGCAGCCGCTGCCGAACCCGAACGTGTTCGACTATCGCTCCGACCTCCCCGGCGGCACGGACATCGACACCGTGACCATCGGGCGGACGTCCGCTCCCGAGCCGCTGGTGCCCGGAATCTGGTTCGTCGCGGTGCGCAACGGGGACGTGGTTCCCGCTCAGTACTCGATCAAGGTCACCGAGACCTACACCACCATCGTCAACCTGACCAACAACGTCGCCTACACCAACACGATCGCGCCGCCCCTCGATCCGCTGGTCGGCTTCCAGGGAGAAGATCTCCAGTTCTACGCCTTCCTGGTGTCCTCGAACTCGGTGCAGGCCACCTTCGAGACCTTCGGCGCCGATGGGAATGTGGATCTCTACGTGCGCCGTGGTTTGCCGATCCCGACGCCCTTTGACTTCCATTTCGCGAGTCAGTCCCCCGGGAATCTTTCGGAATTCATCGCGGTTACCAACACCACCGCGCCCATCTGGCTGGCTCCTGGCTGGTGGTACCTCGCGGTGGCCAATCAGGACGTCACCAATGTCACTTACGCCATCCGGGCGACGGAAGTGCCAGGCTTGATCATTCCTTTGGTGAACGAGGTGGCGGTCACCAACACCGTCGGCCCCGATCCTTCCCAGGACTACTACTCCTTCAACGTCAGTCCGACCGCGCTCTCGGCAACCTTCGAGGTGTTCGGGATGACCGAGGATGTGCATCTCCTGCTGCGCCGCGGACTGCCGCTCCCGACGTACTTCGACTACACCTACCTCAGCGCGAACGGGGGATTGACCAACGAGGTGATCCAGTTGACGCCGTTCTCGTTCCCGGTGGGGCTGACTCCGGGTGACTGGTATCTCACCGTCGCCAACCCCGGGACCAACAACGCGACGTACATCGTTCGGGCCTCCCAGGAGACGGCCACCGTCATCCCGCTGACCAACGGTGTTCCCTACAACGCCGCCATCCCGGCGGGCGCACTCCTGGATTACTACCAGTTTGAGGTCGAAACCAACGCGGTGGCCGCGGAGTTCAAGCTGACCTCGGCGGGCGCCGGGAATCTCGACTTGTTCCTGCGCAAGGGACCGCCGCTCCCCGATGCCGCCAATGCCCATTACACGGCGGCCACCCCCGGCAATGGCGACGAATTGATCCGGCTCGATGCAACTTCGACGCCCATCCCGCTCAGTCCGGGCATTTGGTACCTGTCGGTGACCAACAACGGAGCGGGACCGGTCAGCTACGAGATCACCGCCACCCAGTTCGGCATCGAGCCGCCCCCGATTTCCGGGAACATCACCAACATCGTTCTCACCGACACCAACCTCTGCATCACCTGGGTGTCGATCCCGAGCACGAATTACTACGTCGTCGCCAAGACCAACGCGCTGGATGCCGTTTGGACTCCCATCTCCCCGACGATCACCGCGGTGGACACCTCCACCACGTGGTGTCTCGAACCGCCCGGCCCCTGGCGCTTCTTCGACGTGCTGGAAGGCGAGTCTCCCGCTGAACCGATCCCGGCGCCCGTGCCGATTCTGCGCCTCGACGGAACCACCATCTGTGTCGGCTTCGCCTCGGTTCCTGGAACCAACTACTACATTCAGGCGAAGAAGGTCTCGACCGACCCCGACTGGTTCACGCTGACCCCGCAGATCACCGCCACCAACACCTTCACGGAGATCTGCTATCCCCTCGAATGGGGTTATCGGTTCTTCAAGGTTGGCGTGGGTTCCCTGGTTCCGCCGGAGCCCACCGAGGTTCCGCCGGAGTTGGTGACCGTCGAGTTGTCCCTGGACAGTCTCTGCATCGTGTGGCCGACCCAGGCCGGGCTGGATTACCTGGTTCAGGGAAAACGGAATGCCACGGATCCCAACTGGGCCGTGATCTCCGAAGCGATTCGTGGCGACGGAAACCCCGCCCGATTGTGCCTCGATCCAGCGACCGAGTTCCGCTTCTTCCAGGTAATCGAAGGCGTCTCCGTCCTGCCCGGGCCGCCTCCGAACCTCCCGGTGCCCAACTACCGGTTGACCGCCGACGCCGCCTTCCAGCTCTGCCTGGTCTGGGATTCCCTGCTCGGGGCCGAGTATTTTGTGGAAGCCAAGCAGCGGTTCTCCGACCCGTCCTGGACGGTGGTCAGCCCGATCCTGAATGCCACCGGCATCGAATTGAGCTACTGCGTCTCGCTGAGTTCGCCCTGGCGCTACTACCAGATCCGACGCGTCAACCGTCCGCCCGATGTGCCGCCGCAGATCGCCGACATCGAGGTTGTGGGGACGGGGATTCAGCTGCGATGGACCGGCTTGGCCAATGCGCGCTACCAGGTCTTCTACTCGGACACCGTGCCAACGGTTTGGTTGCCGGCCGGGCTGCCCGTGACCTCCACGACCACGGACTTCCAGTACCTCGATAACGGCACCCTGACGGGAGGCTTCTCGGCCTTCCGCATCTACCGCATCGAAATGCTTCCGTAGCGGCGGCGGGAGGGATGGTTCAGGATTCGGGGTTGTGGGGGACCCTAAAGCCACGCCGTTTTCGTTGGAACCGAACGCTTCCCCAGCCCCGGACGGGGCGGGGAGAACACGAGCCCACGGCGTGAGCCGTGGGGCAAGGCCCAAGGACAATCCGAAGCCCCGGAGGGGCGATCAGAAAGGTCGAGGCGGGCCAAACGTCGCGCGTTTCGCAAAAAACCAAACTCAACGCGCTCGGTTCTGTCGCCCCTCCGGGGCTCAAAATCCATCGGGACTTCTCACCCATGGCTCACGCCATGGGCTTCCGTTCTTTAGGCCCTCCGGGCCTCCCCTGAAACCTTCCCTCGTAGCGGCGGGCGTCCCGCCCCCCCCGGCATCCCTGGGTCCTGGACCCAACAACCTACGCCGGTGAAGTCGCCACCGAGGGACTCGGTTGCCCTTTCCTCGAGGATTTCCTGAGGAACCGCCACAAGGCGCCCGCCGTTCCCAGCCCGAGCAAACAGCCCACCACCAGCCCAACGAACACGTTGAGAGGGACGTTGGGCCGGATCGGTTTCAGACCGAGGTCCGCAGCATCCACCACCATGCCTCGCTGGCGTGAGGCTTCCGGACTTCCGACCTGAAATTCCGCATAACTGCCCGCGATCGCGTTGGCGACGTCCGCGGCTATTTGTCGATCCCGGTCGTACACTCGGATTTCCGCCATGCGCGTGTTGCGGAACTGATGCACCTCCAGCTTGTCCCGAAGAATTTCCACGATTTCGGCGGGGTGAAGGGTGCCTTGCCCGAGGTAGATGGGTGACCAGCGCTCGGCGAGGTGCGCGCGCAGGGCGGCTTGGCGTAGCACCTGAGACGACTGGATCACTTCGAGCTCCGTCGCAATGGCGGAGATGTCTGCCGGTTGGGGGGCTCCTTCACCGACATTCAATAGCACCCTGGCTGAGCTCATGTAGATCTTGGGCAGGGCGAGGGTCACGCTGGTGACCAGAGCGAGGACGGCCACGGCGACCACCGCGCCTCCGGCCAGACTCCAGGCCAGGGGTGCCAAGGACGACGACGAGTTTTTCATGGTGGGATGCTTGCTGAGCGTTGAGAGACGTTCGCTGAGGGAAGAAAGGAGCAGGTCCCCGGCCGTTCGTACCAGGAAGACAAGAACTTCGAACGTGCTGCCGCCGGATTGCACATCCCGCCACTGCTCGCGGAAGACCTGCTCCATTTCGGGCGCGAATCGGCGGCGGTACGATTTGGGGTAAGCGATCAGGGCGAACCGGTACAAGCGGACCACGGTTCCCGGGCCTTGGGTTGATGGCGGGGTGGGCATGGGTGGAAGACGTTTCAGGCCATGGCCAGGGAGACCGCCAGGAGTCCTTTGGTGCGGGCCACTCGAACGAGAGCTGCATAACGCTGACATTCCGCGCTGACGATCCGTTGGCCCAAGCCGGTCAGCCGGTAGTAGCGTCGACGTTCGTCATCCAGCGAAGGGTCGGGACGACTGTCGCATTCCTCGATCCACTGGGATTCCAGCAACCGCTTGATCGTCCCATACAGGGTGCCTGGACCCATGGTGATCTTACCATCGGTGGTCGCGGCGACGGACTGCATGATGGCGTAGCCGTGAAGTTCGCCGTCGGCGAGGGCGAGCAGGACATGGAACACCGCGGGGGTTAGCGGCAGGAACGACTCGGGATCGACGGTTGAGGCGGGCATGGCAGATCGAACGGTTGTGGATATATCCGCAACGGATGTACATGGCAAGCGGATTGCTGGGTAGCGGTGGGCGTCGCGCCTGCCGTAGAACCGGGCATCTTGCCCGGCGGATGACGCGATGCGACTGGTTTGGGCCTGGCTCGTTCCTTCCGTTGGGCGGGACGTGTGCTGCTACGGAGGCGCGTTTCATGGGAAAGCGGTGTGCTGGCAACGGTACGCTTGCGCGGGACGGCTGCTCCGTGCGACCAAGAGCGCGCCAACATGAGTCTGACCACGTTCTCTTTCCCGACTCCGACGCGGTTTGGAGCGGGGGCTTTGCAGGAGCTTCCTTCCCACTTGGTTCGCCTGGGTGTTCGCCGCCCCTTGGTGGTGACCGACGCCGGTGTTGCCGGAACCGATGCGTTTCGTGCGCTGGTCACCGTGCTGGGGGAATCCGGACGCGATCGGGATTGGTTCGCGTACACTGGCGTTCACCCGAACCCGATCGAGGACGATGTCCGCCAACCGGCGGAGATCATTCGCAAGGCCGGCTGTGACGGCGTGATCGCGATCGGCGGGGGCAGTCCCTTGGATGCAGGCAAGGCGGCCCGGTTGCTGGCGAAACGGCCCGGGTTTGATTTCACCAAGTTCTATTCCGAGCCGGCGGACTGGACGGGGCTGATTCCGCTGGTGGCCATTCCGACGACGGCTGGCACGGGCAGCGAGGTGGGCCGCAGTTCGGTGATCACCCTGGATGCGACCCAGCGCAAGGCGGTGATCTTTCATCCGGAACTGCTGGCGAAGCTGGTGATTCTGGACCCGGTGCTGACGGTGGGATTGCCGCCCAAGCTGACCGCGGCGACAGGAGCGGATGCGTTGACGCATTGCATCGAGAGCTACACCTGCCCGCAGTTTCATCCGATGTGCGACGGCATCGCCTTGGAAGGCATCCGACTGATCGTCGAAGCGTTGCCGAGGGCGGTGAAGAATGGTGCCGACCTGGATGCGCGCGGTCGCATGCTGGTGGCGGCGGCGATGGGGGCGGTGGCCTTTCAGAAGGATCTGGGGGTGGTTCACTCGATGGCGCATCCGTTGTCGACGCTCTGCGGCATGCACCATGGATTGGCCAACGCTCTCTGCCTGATCGCCGGGATGAACTTCTGCGCGCGGCGCAAACCGGGGCTTTACCGGCAGGTGGGATTGGCCTGTGGCTTGGACATTGTGACCTGCTCCGACGGCGAGGCGGACTGCAAGACGGTCGGTTTCGTCACCCAGTTCCTGGCGGGACTGGGCATGAACACGAAACTGCGCGATCACGGGGTGAAGCCGGAACTGCTGGACGCGCTTGTGGGTCAGGCGGTGGACGATCCGTGCCACAAGACGAACGCGGTTCCGGTGACTGCCGAGGACTTCCGCGCGCTTTACCTGGAAGTGCTGTAAGGCAACGCCTGGATGCAATCGCCGGAACATTCCGACGACGAACACCAGTTGCGCCGGCTGGGGTATGAGCCCGAGCTGGCGCGGCGAATGAGTGGCTTTTCGAACTTCGCCATCTCGCTGTCGATCATCTGCATTCTGGCGGGCGGCATTACGTCGTTCCACGTGGGGTTGGGCAGTGCGGGGGGTGGGAGTCTGGGTGTGGGCTGGCCGTTGGCGTGCCTGTGTTCGCTCGCCGTTGCGCTCACCATGGCCCAAATCGCCTCGGCATTTCCGACGGCGGGCGGCCTTTACCATTGGGGCTGCATGCTGGGTGGCCGGGGACTCGGGTGGTGCACCGCCTGGTTCAACCTCGCCGGGCTGGTCACGGTTTTGGCAGCCATCAACGCCGGCACCTACGACTTCGCGACGGCGACCTTCGGTTTTCCGACCGGGGACGATCCGGCTCGCACGCGGATGCTGGTGGTGGTGGGCATGACGTTGTCGCAGGCGCTGTTGAACCACTACGGCATCCGTTGGACCACGCGCCTGACCGATCTCAGTGGCTGGGTGATTCTGGGGGTGTCGGCGGTGATGACCGTGGCCTTGCTGGCCAACAGCCAGAACCTGGAATGGTCGCGGCTGTGGACGTTCACCAATTTCTCCGGACTGCCCGACAACGCTCCCGTCTTTCCTGCGCAAGACAATCTCCTGTGGCTGTTTTGCCTCGGTCTGCTGCTGCCGGCCTACACGATCACCGGCTTTGACGCCTCGGCACACACTTCGGAGGAGACGGTGGGGGCGGCCCGCAACGTGCCACGGGGCATTGTTCGTTCGGTCTGGGTCTCCGCCGTGATGGGGTGGGTGATGATCGCTGCGTTGCTGCTGGCGATGCCGGACGTCCTGCAAGGTGTGGAAAAGGGAGCCGGCGTGGTGCCCTGGATCTTGAAGGGCGCGTTGCCGTCCGCTCTCGCCTGGCCGCTGCTCGTGGGCATCGTGCTGGCCCAATACCTGTGCGGATTGGCGGCCCTGACTTCGGCATCAAGGATGACCTTTGCCTTTGCCCGCGACGGTGGTCTGCCCGGATCCGCGTGGCTGCGACGGGTGAATCCTCGGACCGGTTCGCCCTCCACGGCGGTCTGGAACTCGGCGTTGGGTTCAGCGCTGCTGATCGTGTTCCTGCGGTACGAGACGATTGCGGCGATTGGGACGGTGTTCCTCTATCTGTCCTACGTTTTGCCGGTGGCGGCTGGCTTCGTGGCGCATGGAAAGTGGTGGACCCGATTTGGTCCGTGGCATCTTGGGCGGGCGTATCGGCCGCTGGCATTGGTCTCCGTTCTCTTCTGTTTGTTCCTGCTGGTGATCGGTGTGCAGCCGCCGAATCAGCAAGCGTTGCCGATCGTGGGAGGCGCTGCGGTGGTGATGGTGGTGGTCTGGTTCGGGGTGGAACGCCGACGCTTCCGTGGACCGCCTCGACTCCATGCTGGGGAGTAGTCTGCACGGTGCCGGGTGGGACGTGAGGCGCCTGGAGGTTTCACCGATTCATTCATGGCGCGCGTTTCCGTTGGAGGGCGGCGGGGGTGGCTGGCACACTCGCGCGCATGCAATTGCCTGAGCGGCTCTTTGTGGATGGCGGATGGAAGGACGCGGCGGGAGGTCGACGTCTGTCCCTGGTGAATCCGGCGACCGAAGAAACCTTTGTCGATGTGGCGGCGGCGGACGTGGCCGACGTGGGAGCGGCGGTGGAGTCGGCGCAACGGGCCTGGGAATCGGGCTGGCGGGATTTGGCTCCGGCGAAGCGGGAGGCGCTGCTGCATGCGGTGGCCAGGAAGCTCCGTGAGCATCAGGAAGAAATTGCGCAACTCGAGCGGTTGCACATTGGCAAACCGATTGCGGATGCCCGGGATGAAGCGGGATTGGGCGCCCGGGTGTTTGAGTTTTACGCGGGAGCGGTGACCAAGTTTGGCGGGCAGACGCTCCCGGTGGGGCGGGGAGGCTTTGATTTCACTCTGCGCCAATCGATGGGCGTGGTGGCGGCGATTGTTCCCTGGAACTTCCCGTTCCCGATCGCCTGTTGGAAGGCTGCGCCGGCGTTGGCCGCTGGCAACTGTGTGATTCTAAAGCCGGCGTCCCTCTCGCCACTGACCGCGCTGAAGCTGGGACAATTGGCCCACGAGGCCGGTCTGCCGCCGGGGGTTCTGCAAGTGCTTCCGGGGAGCGGCTCCACCATTGGCGATGCCCTGGTCACGCACCCTCTCGTGCGCAAGGTGTCGTTCACCGGTTCCACCGAAGTCGGGCGGCGGATCATGGAATTGGCGTCGCGCGACATTAAGCGGATCTCCCTCGAATTGGGCGGCAAGTCTCCGAACATCGTGTTCGCCGATGCCGACTGGCAGCGGGCGGCGGAATCGTCCCCGATGAGCGTGTTTGCCAACACCGGCCAGGACTGCTGCGCCCGCAGCAGGATGTTTGTCGAGCGGAGTGTCTTTGAAGGCTTTGTGGAGCGGTTTGTGGCCGCGACCCGCAAGCTGATCGTGGGCGACCCGGCCAAGGACGAGACTCAGCTCGGTCCCCTGGTTTCGGCCGGCCAACGGGAATCGGTGGAAGGGTTTCTCAACGATGCCAAGGTCCGTGGAACGCGGTTTCTTTGCGGCGGCGTTCGCCCGGCGTCCAAAGGTTTCTTTCTGGAGCCCACCGTGTTGCTGGATGTGAAGCCGACCGAGCGTTGCTGGCGGGAAGAGATCTTTGGCCCGGTGGTGGCGATCACGCCCTTCGACGACGAAGCCACGATGCTTCGGGAGGTCAACGACACCCCTTACGGGCTGAGCGGTTCGGTCTGGACCTCGAACCTGTCGCGTGCCCTGCGGGTGGCTCGGGCGGTGCAGAGCGGTGTGCTCAGCATCAACAGCCACAGCAGCGTGCATGTGGAAGCGCCCTTCGGCGGATTCAAACAGAGTGGGCTCGGCCGGGACTTGGGAATGGCGGCGATGGAGGGATACACGGAACTCAAGAACGTCTACGTCGGAGAATGACCCCATGACACTGACTGAACTGAAGGCGAAGGTGAAATCGGGGGCCATCGACACCGTGTTGGTCGGGTTCCCCGATCCGTTCGGGCGGCTGGTCGGCAAGCGGTACCGGGCGGACTTTTTCCTCCAGGAATGCGTCGATTCCGGAACGCATGGGTGCAGTTACCTGCTGACGGTGAACCTCGACATGGACCCCTTGGACGGCTTCAAGGTGGCCAATTGGGATGCGGGGTTCGGCGATTTTGAGATCCGTCCGGATCTGAACACCCTGCGCATTCTTCCGTGGCAAACCGGCGCCGCCCTGGTGATCTGCGATTACCAGAAGCACGATGGGAGCTATGTCCAGGAAGCCCCGCGTTCGGTGTTGCGGGCGCAATTGAAACGGATCGCGGATCGTGGCTGGACCAGCTTTGCCGCGAGCGAACTGGAGTTCTACCTGTTCAACCAGACTTTCGAGGCGGCTTGTGCCGGCGGGTATGCCGATCTGAAGCCCTCCAGTGACTATCGGATCGACTACCACCTCCTTCAGCCGGGTCGGGACGAACCGTTGATGCGCGCCATCCGAAACGGGCTCACCGAAGCCGGGGTGCCGATCGAAAACAGCAAGGGCGAGTGGAGCCGGGGGCAGCACGAGATCAATTTCCGGTATGCGGAACCGCTGGAAATGGCGGACCGCCACGTGGTCTTCAAGCAGGGGGTGAAGGAGATCGCGGCGCAGTTTGGGAAGTCGGTCACCTTCATGGCCAAGTACGCGCCCTCGGAAGCCGGGAACTCCTGCCATATTCACATGAGCCTCTGGCAGGGAGGTCGGAATCTGTTCTGGGATTCCCCGACGGGACGGGGCAAATCGAAGACCAAGGAAGGCGCGCCAAGTGCCCTCTTCCGGCAGTTCCTGGGCGGCTTGATGAAGTATTCACCCGAACTGTGTCTGTTCTTCGGACCGACCGTGAACAGCTACAAGCGCTATCAGCCGGGAAGCTGGGCCCCCACCCGGATGGCCTGGGCGACCGACAACCGGACCACCGGGTTTCGGATCGTCGGTCATGGCAACTCGTTCCGCATCGAGAACCGCATGCCGGGGGCGGACGCGAATCCGTATCTGGCCTTCGCGGCCATGCTGGCGGCCGGGCTGGCAGGCGTGGAGGAAGGCTTGGACTGCGGGGAAGAATACCGCGGCAACGCCTACATTGACGCCAGTTTGAAGCGTTTGCCGAGCAGCCTGCGTGAGGCCACCGATCTGTTCGAGAACTCCAAGCTGGCGCGAACGGCCTTGGGCGACGCAGTGGTGGAATTCTATGTCCATCATGCGCGCCTGGAACATCAGGCCTTCAGTGACGCGGTTACGGACTGGGAGAAGCGCCGGTATTTCGAGCAGATCTGAGCGGTGCCGAAGCCATCGGCACCGGGCAAAACCAGGCGGCGATGCCGGTGCCGAGCACGACACAACCCAGGACGATGAACGCGGGGGAATAAGTCCCGGATACGGCGACCACCCTGGCCAGCAACAGCGGGCCGACCGCCGATCCCAGGACGGTGAGTGCCTGCGCCGCGCCTTGAATCCGCCCAACCGACTCACGTCCGTAGTACCGACCCCAGACGGTGAAGAAGAGAACGGTGACCAATCCCCCCGCGAGGCCCATGAGGATTGCCTGGCCGAACAACCCCGCACGTGACTCGATTTGTGGCAGGGCAAACAGGCCCAGGCTGAGGCAGGCCATGGCTCCGGCCAGCAAACGCCCCAGAGGCCATTTCCCAGCCAGCCATCCCCCGACCAGATTGCCCACCAAGGCTGTCAGTGCGGTGACGGCGAGGGCGTGATGGTAGGCTGTGGCTTCGAATCCGCGTTCCTTGAGGATCGATTCATTGAAGATCCCGATTCCCGAGGCGACCAACCCGTAGAGCGTGGAACCGGCGGCGAACACCCAGAATGCCGGTGTGAGCAACGCTTCTCCGAGGGTTGATCGGGGTTCGTGAGCACAGAGACTCGCGGCCACGGTTACCGATCGACTCCCTGCCGGCTCGGGTTCCAGTTCGAGTCCGCAATCCTCGGGAGAACGCCGGATCAGGATGGCCGCCAAGGGGGCCATGCCCAGGACCAGAAACCCACCCACAACCCCCCAGGCCACCCGCCAGCCGTGGTGAACGACGAAAGAGCCCACCAGCGGGAAGGCGATCATGAAGCCAACACTCAGCAGCAGGGAATACACGGCCATGGCCTGGGGGAGGCGTCCGGCGAACCACTGCGGCGTCACACTCAGGCTGGCGACCGACAACGCGCTTTGACCCAGCGCGCGGGTCAAAGCGATCAGGATCGCGGCAGTCGCCACCGTCTGCACCCTGGCGAAGGCCAGCACGACCCCACCCAGCGCCAATGCCAGAGCCGTCAGAACCCAGCGAGAGCCGATCCGGTCGACGAGGTTGCCAAAGCCCAGGCAGGCCGTTGCCCCTATGAGTGTGGCCCACAGGTTGATCTGGGCATAGCTGACCCGATCCAGTCCCAGATCCCGCAGCAGCGGCTCCGTGATCAGCCCGAGGCCCTGAGTGCGTCCTGGCAGGGTGGCCACCATGGCCAATGCCGCGATCGCCACCTGAACCCAGCCGAAATAAAATGGCAGGCGTGAGGCAAGGGCTGGCGGACGGGAAGCGGTCGGCGCAAATGCGGTCACAGACCGCCGAAGCTACTCGCAGACCCCGTGGCGTCCAGCCCGGCTGCCGGGCCTTGGGGGGTGACGGCGTGCCCAGGACACCACGACAGCGGTGCAGGCCACGATTCCCAGGAAGCGGGAGGGTCCATGTGCGAACACAACGGACGCGTTGAACCAGAGGAAGAGAAACACCCCGCGCCGAAGTCGTTCATACCGGACCCAAGGCTTCGGCCATTTCGGCACGCACCACACGGCAGCCACGTCCAAGCCCCACCACAGGGCGAGGCCGTAGTTGATCCAGACGCCGCCGCCCCACCGGGTCCCGAACACCTCGGCGGTTTGCCTGGCCGTTTCCATCACAGCAGCGGTGTGGCTCCACTGATGGCGGAAGGCGAATGCGGCCAGGATATGCAGCACCAATGCGATGGTGCCCAGGGTCCAGACGATCTTGGGGGCTGGGCCGTGGTCGTCGCGGGAACGCGCTCTCAGGCACTCGCCGAAGCACCAGAGTATCAGGGTGACCCAAGCGGTCACCCACACCGGATCAGGGGCAGGCAAGGGCAAGCTCTTCAGGTTGATCGCCGTCCGTCCTCAGTCGAGGCGCACGCAGGATTCCATCTCGGTGGGAAGAAACGTGCAACGATCGATGCGCAGTTGGAGGCGAAGGTCGCGCTTGGGCTCCCTGAAAAGCTCTTCCTGCGCCAGGCGAAGGATGCCCCGAAGTCGAATCCCGCCTTGGAGGACGACCTCTGCCGGGTGGTCCAAAGGCAGGCCGAGCTTTTGAGCCAGATCCCGGAGCGCTGCCTGGCGTTCCTCGTGCCATCGCGCCAACCCGTCCGTGGCGTCGGTTTCACGGGAGAAATTCAGCCCCAGTTGTTCAGGTTCCTGGCTCATGACCGGTGACTTCAGAAATCCCGCAGCGTGGCAGAACTTGCACGCGGAAAGTTGCGTAGGCGCCCGATCCCGCCAAACTCCCGTGACGTATGGCCCACTTTGAAACGATCGAGCAGGAAGGCGTTCGTCTGGTGAAAGTCACCCTCCAGAACGAAACAGTCCGCACCGAGGCTGGTGCGTTGTACTACATGAAGGGCCCCATCACGATGGAGTCCAAGGCCCCCAGCATTGGGGGCTTCCTGAAGGCTCTGGCAACGGGGGAAAAGATCTTTCGTCCCACCTACACCGGGACGGGCGAACTGTTCCTGGAACCGTCCCTGGGCGGGTTCTACATCTTCGACAGCGGCGGTCAGACCTGGATTGCTGAGAGTGGCGCCTATTGGGCGTCGGAAATGGGCATCACCGTCGATATCCATCGCGAGAGCACGCTGACCGCGTTGAAGAGCGGGGAAGGGTTCATGGACTTCCAGACCAAGCTCAGTGGTCAGGGCACCATCGTGTTGCAGTCCCAGGGCCCGGTGGAGGTGGTGCAATTGCAGAACGACAGGCTGACGGTGGACGGCAGTTACGTTCTGGCCCGCACCGGGAGCATCCGGTATTCGGCGCAGCGGGCGACCAAATCGCTCTTCAGTTCCATGACCTCGGGAGAAGGCTTTGTGCGGATTTATGAAGGGACCGGAACCCTGCTGATGGCGCCCATGCCATATTGGCGACACCGCATGTTCCATGCGATCGCGGGTGTTCATGCGGCGCACCGTGGCGGGGGCGGCGGTTCGGAATCGTGATGACTCGGGGAGTTAAGCCCCGTGACCCGGCTGCCGATGATGCTGAGGTATGACGATTCAGGGATCATCGACCGTCCAGTTGCTCCAAAGCGCGATGGACGCCCGCAAAACGCGCGAAGACATGAGCGTCGCGATGCTGGAGAAAGCCCAGAACCTGATGCAGCAGCAGGGCGACGCCATGGTGCAGTTGCTGGAGGAAACCGGAACCGTCGCTACCCAGGGACGCTTTGAAGCCCTCGCCTGATCCCCGACCCCGGCAGGGTGAGGCTGCCATCGAAGGCGCCCCGTCCGTCCGTCCGTCGCCCGGAAAGAAGGAACCTCACCGACTGGTCAGGGCTTTCGTTCGGGCCTTCGCAGATGGCGGTCCGCGAAATCGAGAGAGCGCTCCCCATCGTACCGGGTGATCTCCTGGTTCTTTTGGCCGTCGCGGAGCGACGAACGAAGGTAGCCGGGCCTTTCAAGGCCCGGATTCACGGTGTCGAGCATGGCAGCGTCGCGGAGCGACGCCTGATTCCGTGCCTCGTGGTCGGTCGGGCGTCGCTGCATGCGCCTGGTTCAACCGTCGCTCCGCGACGGAACCTCTTCTCTCGCGTGCGTCCAGGCGTTGAAACGCCTGGCTACCTTCGAATGTCGCTCCGCGACACCGACCCAACGCACCCTCGCTGCCGATAAAAAGGGCCAAACTCCAGGGGCTTGTCGCGCGGCGACAAGCTCGCCCGTGAAGCGGGTGAAGCACTGTCTGCCCCCATGCGTTGGCCCGCTTCGCGCGCCAAGACCTGTCGCGGCGCGGCAAGTCCCACCTCCAACCACTTCGGGATGCACGGGGCGCAACGCCCGGTCTTCGACGGGCCTCGAAAGGCTTTTCCCAGCATTTCGCCCCAGCCTGCTTGGCTGGGCGTAGGTCGGTGGTGCTAGGTTCCCTGCGTTCTCGAACCTCCACGTCGTCCCCGAGGGGCGCCAACCCAGGGCGTCCCATGAGGTGTTTGGCCGCAGGTTCGACCTGGAAAACGCATGAATCGGAAGGGAATCAACCTGGCGGAAGGGTGGCGGCGCGTTGCCAGTGTCGGCGCCTTTTGCCTGGGCCTGGCGGGGTTCCTGACCGGTTGCGGGCCCGCACCTTCCTCCGGGGATGACTCCCGCGTCGCGTCACCGACATCGGGGGCCCCGGGTTTGGTCCAGGGTGGCACGAACCGCACGTCGGTTGCGTCGGTGGCCGCGTTGCCTCCTCAGGGCACGCCCACGATCCCTGCAGGGGCCGGGGATGGCTTCGCGGATGTGACGCAGCAGGCGGGCCTTCGGTTTGTGCATCAGCTCTGCGACGAACGCATCGTCAACATCATCGAGTCCAATGGCGCCGGTGGCGTGGTGCTTGATGTCGATCAGGACGGGTGGATGGACCTGTTCCTGGTGAATTCAGGCCCGTTGGACGGGGTGACCCACGCTGCGCCCGGAACGGTACGCCAGCCCAACCGACTGTTCCGCAATCGTCGCGACGGGACTTTTGAGGATGTGACCGTGAAGTCGGGAATGACGGGTGGCGGCTACGGAGTCGCGGCGGCCGCCGGTGATTTCGACAACGACGGTTTTCCCGACCTCTACGTGGTCCAGGTGGGAAGGAACCTGCTCTACCGAAACCGGGGGGATGGAACCTACGAGGACGTCACGGACAAGGCCGGCGTGGGACACTCGGGGACGGGTATTTCGGCCGTGTTTGCCGATGTGGACCGCGACGGTCTGCTGGATCTGTTCGTGGCGAACTACCTGCAATTCGACCCGACCTATCGGCTCTTTTTTCAGCCCGATGGATTCCCCAATGCCTTGGCGTACAAGCCGGAGTTCAACGTGCTCTATCGAAACCGCGGGGACGGCACCTTCGAGGATGTGAGCGAGGCGTCCGGGATTCGGATCGAGGGGCATCGGGCCATGTGCGTGACGGTGTTCGATGCCGACCTGGATGGTTCGCCCGATTTCTACGTTTCGAATGATCTGTCGCCGAACCTGCTGCTCTTGAACGACGGGCACGGGAAATTCCGGGACGTCGCTGCAGAGCGCGGTGTGGCATTCAACGCCCTGGGTGAAGCCGCGGGTTCCATGGGGGCGACAGTGGGGGATGCGGATGGGGACGGGCGTCCGGATCTGCTGGTGACCCGGTTCGGGTACGGATCGCTCTATCTGGGTGGCACGAACGGACTGTTCACCGACCGAATGATCGCGTCAGGCCTGGGGGCCATCACCGCCCAATTCGTGGCCTGGGGCGGCGTGTTCGTGGACTTCGACAACGACCGCGACGAAGACATCTTCATCGCCAATGGAGATGCCCACTACCTGGTCGGCTGGCAGAGCTTGTTGTTGGAGAACCAGGGGAACGGCGCGTTCACGGATGCCGCCGAAAAGGGCGGTGCGGTGTTTCATGCCAAACTGAGGGGACGGGGTGCGGCGACGCTCGACTTCGACAACGATGGACGGCCTGACCTCCTGATGACGGCGATGGCGGATCGGCCGTTTCTGTTGCGCAACCAGGGACCCAGCGAGAACCACTGGTTGAAACTTCAGTTGGAAGGGATCCGGAGCAACCGGGACGGCTTCGGTTCAATGGTCCGTGTCACCGCTGGCGGTCGGACGACGCTTCATGGGTGTCGAGCCAGCACCACGTTCCTGATGCAGGGGGATCCCCGCGTGCACATCGGTCTGGGGGCGGCGACCCGCGCGGATCGGATCGAGATTCGGTGGCCCAGCGGTTTGGTGCAGACCCTGGACCACGTTGCCGCCGACCAGATCGTCAGGATCAAGGAGCCTGCCAACCGTCCATGAGCGCATGGGGACCATGCTGCCGGGATGAGCGTGGCATGACCCTGGCCCGCTGGGTGGCAGTCTGCCTTGCGTTGCTGGCGATCGGCAGTGGTTGTCGGCCGACCGTCGAAGCCCCGAAACCGGGAACTCTGCTGGTGACGCAGGCTCCCGGAAAGGTCCTGCCGGGTGCAGAGGCGGGCGACTGGCTGGAACTTCGTTATCCGCTGGGAAGCCGCATCGTGCGGGCTCATCCCGATGAAGGGCTCGCACTTGCTGTGGTGGTGACCGAGGGACTTCAGGCTGCCGGAAGTCCGGCGTTGGGACCCGATGGGAAGGTCTTCCTGTTCGTGGGAAGACGAGTCGGGGAAAGGGCCATGGTCATGAATCATGCACCCGGGAAGACTCCGGGGGGCGGGACGCCCCACTCTACGGCAGGCGGGACGCCCGCCGCGACGGAGTCACGGTGGGTGGAAAAGGACTCGCCGGCCAGCGACTGGCAGATCTATCGGGGTTCCCTGGCGGGTGGTCGGCCCGAGGCCCTGACGGCGGTGCCGGGCGGGGCGATGGAACCCGCATGGTTGCCCGGCGGACGTTTTGTGTTCAGCGCACCCGTGCCGCGCTGCCTGCCAGAGGGCCAGGGCACTGAAGCCGCGCCCGTGCCAGCGCTCTACACCTTGTCGGTCACCGGCGGCGTGCCGACGCGCCTGACGTTTGGTCCGATGGGCGCCATCGATCCGACCGTGCTGGCGGATGGACGCATTCTGTTCGTCGGGATCAGTCCTGCGAGGGAACCGGCGTTCACAGGCAAGACGAAGACCGCGCTGTTCGCCATCAACAATGATGGCACGGAGATCACCGCCTTCGCCGGTCAGCATGATGATCCTGCGGTCCTGCGTCGGCCCAGGGAATTGGACGATGGTCGTATCCTGTTCCTGGCGGCAGGCGTCGGCGATCCGGGCCAGGAAGGGCGCATCGAACAGGTGCTGATGGCACGGCCCTTTCGAAGTCGTTCCGTGACGTTTCCGGCGTTGGCGCGCGGGTGTCGCTCAGTGGAAGCCGAGGAGAATGGATCCCTTCTTGCCTGCCTGCGACGGGCCACCAATGCAAGGGCCGCTGGCGTGGCACTTTTTCGGTTCACGACAGAGACCCCGGTTCCGGGGGAAGCCTTGATGGACTCCCCGGACTGGGACGAGGTGGAGGCCGTGTCAGCCACCCGGACTCCGCGCTTCACCGGTCGATTGTCCACCGTCGATCCCAGCCGCGGGGACGGTTCGCTGCTCTGTTTGAACGCTCATTTCACCGACCAACGCGGGTCCGGCCCCGACGTGGAGCGAGGGACGACGATCCGGATGGTGCAACAGTTGGAGACCGGCACGATGGCTACCCTGGGTGAGACCCGAGTGCACCCGGACGGCTCCTTTCTGGTGAAGGTGCCGGCGGATGTGGGGCTCGGGGTCGATTTGCTGGACGACCAGGGAGCCGTCCTGCGCCGATGTCCGCCGGTTTTCTGGTTGCGGCCCGGCGAGAATCGCTCGTGTGTGGGGTGCCATGAGCCTCACAACGTCTGCCCCGAGAATGCACGGCCCCTGGCGGTTCTGCAGGCGCCGGTGGACACGCTTCGTGCCCGACTCGACCCACCCTCCAGCCCGGGCTCCTCGCCATGATGAAGCGACTCACACTCGCGGTCGTTGTGGTGCTCGCCGGGGCAGGCCTCGTGGGGTGGCGCTGGTGGGAGCGGGCTGAAGACGAGACCCGTCAGCGCATTCGAATCCGGGTGATGGACTTTCGGCTGTCGATGGGATGGGGGTTGCCAGCCCGGGATCTGGCGCACATGCGCAAGCGATCGGGTTTGGACGATCTGGCGAATGTCAGTTGCCGGAACTGCCATCTCGAGAGCACCAATGCCCTGGCTTGGGCCCAACCGCGGGTGCGCCATGCCAGACCGGGCGGAATGGCGGTGACTCCTGATGGGCGTCGGCTTTACGTGGCGCTTCCCGAACAGGACGAGGTCGCCGAGGTGGATCTCGAACGTTTGGTCGTGATTGCCCGAGGTCGGGTTGCCGGACAACCGACTGGGTTGGCCCTGGCTCCGGACGGTTTATCCCTTTTCGTCACCTGCCGGGCCGGGGATCGCGTGGCGCGGTTGGATCTGGCGCGAGGTGGGATGTTGGAAGTCGAGAGCGTGAACGTGGGCATCCAACCGGTGGGCATTGCCTGCGCGGTGTTCGGCACCAACCCATTGCGGCTTGTGGTCGCCAACATGACCTCCGACGACGCGTCGCTGCTGAGCATCCAGCCGCTGAGGGAGACAGCGCGGTTCTCCACGGGCCGTGAACCGTATGGGGTCGGGTTTTCGGAGGAAGGGCAAAGTGCCCAGATCGTCAGCCGGCTCGCGGTCAGCCAGGGGGTTCATCAGCCGCCTTCCTCGGAGATTACGGTATTCGATACCTTGACCCAGCGAGTCACCCGGCGCGTTCGCATGGACTCCGCGCACCTTTCCGAATCAGTCGCCGTCGTGCCCGGACGTCCTCGGGTGTTGGTGCCGCTGGTGCGTGTCCGCAACCTGGTGCCGATCACCCAAGTCGCCCGGGGCTGGGTCATGTCGAGCGGACTGGGGGTGTTGGAGCCGGATGGAACCGTCGTTCAGATGCCCATCGATGAAGCCAACCGCTACTTCGCCGATCCGGGTGGGTTGGTCATCGATACCAGCGGTCGGCGAGCGTATCTCGCGTCGGGTGGAGGGGATGTTGTCACCGTGGTGGCGCTGGATCAGCTCGACCGATGGCTTGCACAAGCGGACGACGCCACGAAACGACGCGCGATCCACGACCTTGAACTGTCGGGTGAGTATGTCGTGGGCCGGATCCCTACCGGACGAAATCCACGTCATCTGGCGCTCTCCCCGGATGGATCCCGGCTGTTCGTTTCAGAATGCCTCGATGATGCCGTCCTGGTGGTGGATACCCGGTCCTTGAAGCATGTGGGGCGGGTGGTGCTCGGGGAAGGTGGGATGAAGGATCCGGTTCGGCGCGGTGAGCGTCTGTTCACCTGGGCGGGAAAGACGTTCCAAGGTCAATTCTCCTGTCGCTCCTGCCATCCGGACGGGCACTTCGACGGTCTGACCTATGATTTCGACGGAGACGGCATCGGAGACAATCTGCTCGATAATCGTTCCCTCCTCGGCCTGGCAGGCACCTGGCCATTCAAATGGAACGGCAAAAATCCCAGTCTCAACGTCCAATGCGGTCCGCGCTTCGCCAAAGTCCTCATGCGAACGGATCCTTTCGATGGTGAGCAACTCGCCGACCTGACCCGCTACGTGGAGTCACTGGCGCCTGCGCGGACACGTCACATCGCCGACACGGAATGGACGGTGTCCCAGGAGCGCGGTCGACGATTGTTCTTCGCGACCCAGACCCCTGACGGGACAACGATTCCTGAGGAACGCCGCTGCTCCACCTGCCATCGGCCGCCGCTGTACACGAATCGATCCAAGTCTTCGGTCGGTACGCGTGGTCCGCGGGATGTCTCGGACGTGTTTGACACGCCGCACCTGCTTGGCATCGGAGCCTCCGCACCGTACCTGCACGATGGGCGGGCGAAGAGTCTGGAAGAACTCTGGACCGTCCACCAAACCAACGACCTGCACGGCGTGAGCAGTTACATGTCGAAACAGCAGCTCAACGATCTCGTCGATTTTCTCAAAACACTCTGACCGAGACGGATTCTCGGTGGAACTCCGCCCCAATCGGTTTCTTGCTGATCCAGGCGACACAACCGTCATGAACATAACGACTCTTCGACCACGACCCCGGTTCTGTTGGATGCTTGTCCTTTGGGTTGGGGTGTTTTTGCTCCCGGCGTGGACGGTTCGGGCCGAAACGGGGCCCGCTGTGCCGTTCCCGCTGATCGAGCGTTTCGAAAACCTGCGCCTGGCGCAGGGCATGCCCTCCCGGAAGATTCACAGCGTGCTCAAAGCGTCCGATGGCCGGGTCTGGATCGGCACCTGGGAGGGATTGCTGGTCAAGGACGGGGACCGCTTCCAGCGCTACACCACGGCCGACGGCCTGACCCACAAGATGGTGCTGTGCCTCGCCGAGGATCCGAAGTCCGGCGACCTGTGGGCAGGCACCATGCGCGGCCTGAACCGCATCTCCGCGGGACGCATCACCGGCTATTTGCAAACTGACAGCGGCCTTCCCAACAACGTGGTCTACGGTGTGGACGTCATTGGGGACCACCTCTGGACGGCCACCGCCGCAGGCGCCGGCGATCTCGACCTGAAGACCGGCCGATGGCGCCTCTACGATCACCAGAACACGCCCATGCACGAACCCTGGTGCTACGCGGTCCGTGGGACCGGAGAACGCGTCTTCATTGGCGTCTGGGGTGGGGGCATTCTGGAACACGATCCCGTCCTTGAATCGTTCAAGGAGTATCGGGATCCCGACCAGGACTTCCATTTTGACCTCGTTGCGGATGACGGGCCGATCAACGACATCACTTCATGGATCGCCTACGAGGCGGGCGTCGTTTGGCAGACCACCTATTTCGGCGCCTCCCGCTATGATGGCCGAAAATGGCGCACCTGGGTCGAGGGCAAGTCACCCTTGCCGTCCAACTTCACCCAGTTCGTCTGGACCCGGGGCAAGGTGGCGTGGATCGGCTCCGATCGCGGGCTGTCCGTCACGGACGGCGAGAGTTGGGTCAACTACCTCGTGGGCGGGAAGGGCGAAGGCGTCCTGGAGATGCACCGGCCCGGTCGACCCGTGGAGACGCGTGTCATGAGCACCGCGTTGCCGAATCCGTTCGTGCTCGGAATCTGGGCGGACGATCACGAGGCATGGATCGCGACGTCCGACGGCTTGAGCCGCGGGGTACTGGGTTCCAACGAGGTCGGCAGGGTCCTGGCTCGATCCGAGACGTCGCGAGTCGATGCGACCCCGGACCGCGATCGCGTCGCCGTCGCCTCTCAAGGCCAGGCAAAAGCTCCCCGGGTTGGGGCAGTCGATGACCGCGAGCGGTCGTATCCGTACTACGGCAACACGCCCGAGGAACTGATTCCGTTCCGTGGTGTCGAACCCCATTTTCGGTATTGGACCCAGCGTTTGCCGTTCCGCGGCCCGGGTCATGAGGTTGCCGATCCGGCGGGCTTGAAATCACTGAAGATTGGTTTGCTGAGCCCGAACCGGCAGGGACCCGAAGCCGCCCGCGGAGAAAGGACCCGACGTGGGGTGGAACTTGCGTTTGAAGAAGCCGAGGCGGCGCGTCGACCGGAACAACTGCCGTTTGAAATCATCTACAAGGAGGATTCTCCGCAATGGGGCAGCGCGGGCAATGTGGCGGTGGAATTCAGCGACCATGAAGTCCTGGGATTTCTTGGGACGATCGACGGGGATGCCACGCATGTGGCGTTGCGGGTGGCCCTGAAGATCGAGACTTACATGATCAATACGTCGGATCCGGACCCGACGCTTACGGAGACCCAGATTCCGTGGCTTACCCGGATCTTTCCCGACGACCGCCAGCAGTGCTTCCGACTCGCGCTTCTGGCGGTGAAAGAGCAGGGATGCCGACGGATTGCGATCCTCCGGGAAAACAGCCGGCCGGGACGGGTAGGGGTAATGCATTTCGCCAACAATATACGTCGCCTCGGATTCCCGCCGGTGCAGCACTTCAACTATCCACCGGGCGCCGTGGACGTCGATTCACAGATCGAAGGCATCCAGGCAGCCCATGCGGATGCGGTTCTTTTTCATGGTCAGCCCGAAGATGTGGGGCGTCTGGCCGCCAAACTGAGGGCTGCGGGTGTGAAGGCAAAATTCTTTGGATTCGATCGACTTCGCGAGCCGGGGTTCCTTCGTGAAGCAGGGGCGGCAGCGGAGGGCATGACCATCACCTATTTCTTTAATCCCGATCGACGCGACACTCCGTGGGTTGAATTCGTTGAGCGTTTTGAAAGGCGTTATGGCGAACGTCCCGATGTTTATGCGGCCTATGGTTATGATGGCGCCAGGATGATGATGGAAGCGGTGCGGAAGGTGGGCCCGAATCGATATCGAGTCCGGGACCATCTGGCTTCCATGGAATCCTGGGATGGTGTCACCGGGCACATGATTCTGGATGGTCGTTGGGATAATATCGTTCCGATTTCACTGGCGGAATATCGGGATGGGAAATGGCGCTTTCGGGATCCGCCTGACCTGCAACATCCCACCCGGATTTCCTCGGGGCACATTCGCCATCCAGAAGGAGCCCCATCCGAATAATTCTGGGGCATAGGATTTCGGAATCGCGGAATCTCCAAGCATCCAATTAGTGGACGCAAATCATCAAAGGCGACGGAGTGAATATGCTAAGCAATTGATGTAATGCGGTGATTGCGTGATAGCGGCTAACACATGGGGATTGGAAATTTCTCCGTCTGTCGATTAATCGATTGCTAATACATTCAAAACACGGATAGATGCTCTTGTCTGAAGCACCATCGTATTATGCCAGCCCGAAGAAAACGTTTTGCCAACCTCGAAACCAAGACCCTTCAAGAAGCGGGGGTCTCGGAAGAGAATCCGGTTCAAGCCGCGTTTCGGCGTGTGTCGGTGATTCTGAAACAACGCGCCAAACTGGAGGCTCGGAAGGCCGAGGCCGCAGCTCTTGAAGCGCAATTGTCCAAAATCAACGCCGAGAATCGCGATTTGGATCGCGAACTGAAGGACGCTGAGAAGGCTGTCCGCGCCGAAATTCCCGAAGCCGCGGCCATCTTTGACGCCAGCTTCGCCAAGGCGGAATCGCCGGTGGAAAAGTCCGTCGGACGCGGTCGGGGCCGTAAGTCGCGTGGCGGTAAACTGAGTCCCGAACAAGTCGACAAGGTCCTGGCCGGACTGTCGGAGCCGTTTGGCGCGAATGATTTCTCGGCCAAGGCAGAACAGTTGTTCCCGGGCCTGGTGAATGTTCCCATCAAGAAGCTCGCAGCGGGCAAGATCACCCAGGTACCTGGAACGGCGAGCCGCGGCACCAAGTACACCCGGAGCTAGTTCGCTTCACGGACGCCTCGGCCGGGATGCCGGGATGCCGGGATGCCGTGGGGTTTCAAAGACGGAGTTCCCGTCTCCTGTTTCGATCGCCGGTGGTGTGGCTGCCCGGAAGGCGCCCTCCACCGGCATTCCAGTGGTTGCTTTGTCTTCCGCAAGGGAACCGTTTCAGGTGGAGGAGCAGACTGACCCATGGCGCAGCTGGGTCGGATGCCGCCGGTTGGTCCAACTGGGCGATGGCGCGACATTGGAGACCCGCTTGCGCGAGCACTTGGTGAACCTGACGGTCTGCGGCGTGTGGGCGGTCCTGGCCGCATTCCTGTTTCCGGCACGGTTTGGATCATGTTACGGCCAGGTTCCTGCCTTCAACCGGAGGCAGGTGCGTCGGCGGGAGATCGTCCTTTCTCTGTTGGAGCGCAGAATCGAAAGGGAATTCTGCCTCTGGCTCGGACGGACTTCATGGTCCTCAGGCAAGGCTTTTGTCTGAGGTTGTGCGAGCGGGCAGCGAAGGAGATCCGGAGGGTGGTAACGGGAATGGTAGCGAGGATTTTTCGCGGGGTATGGATAGATCCGGCAGTGGACCGCGAGGAAGCGGAGTTCCCTGGACGTACGATTTCGGGTTGGGCAACCCCGTCCGACTTACTTGATCGAAAACCCCAACAAAAGTTGGTGGTAGGAGAAGGATTCGAACCTTCGAAGGGCGTTAGCCCGGCAGATTTACAGTCTGCTCCGATTGACCACTCCGGCATCCTACCGCCCAGAATCCCGTTTCGACGCGGGACGGTCAGTATAGGCCGGTGCCGCCACGTCTTGTCAACACGCAGGGTGTTCTCTACGGTTCGACCGTGTTTGATTCCCTGAGCAAGAAGCTGCAGAAGGTTTTCCGTGACCTGCGCGGACTGGGGCGCATCTCCGAAACCAACATTTCGGAATCCCTGCGGGAGGTGCGGTTGGCGCTGCTCGACGCGGACGTGAATTTCAAGGTCGCCCGGGACTTCATCGAGAGGGTGAAGGACAAGGCCATCGGCGAGCAGGTCATCCAGACCATCAAACCGGGCGAGCAGGTGGTGAAGATCATCCACGACGAACTCGTGGCGCTTCTGGGCGAAAGCAACGCCGCCCTCGTCACCAGCCGCAATCCGTCCTGCATCCTGATGGTGGGTTTGCATGGTTCCGGCAAGACCACTTCCTCCGGCAAGCTCGCGCGCTTGCTGAACAAGCAGGGGCGCAAGGTGCTGTTGGTCGCCGCGGATGTGTACCGCCCCGCGGCCATGGACCAATTGGAGACGCTCGGCAAACAACTGAACCTGCCCGTGCTGGTGATGCGCGGCGAGACCGATGTCCTGCGCATTGCCCATGCCGCCCTGGAGCAGGCCCGTATCGCCGGCCACGACACGGTGCTGTTCGACACCGCGGGCCGGCTTCAGATCGATGAGCCCCTCGTGCAGGAGTTGGTTCGGCTCAAGAACCTGGTGCATCCGGAGGAAGTGTTGCTCGTGCTGGACGCCGCCACCGGTCAGGAGGCGGTCAGTGTGGCCACGCATTTCGACAAGGCACTGAACGTCACCGGCGCGATTCTCACCAAACTCGACGGCGACGCCCGTGGTGGCGCAGCACTGAGCTTCAAGTCGGTGACGGGCAAGCCCATCAAGTTCGTTGGCGTGGGTGAGAAGCTCGACGATTTTGAGGCGTTTCATCCGGAGCGCATGGCTTCCCGCATCCTGGGCATGGGCGACGTGGTCAGTCTTGTGGAACGGGCGGCAGAAGCCGTCGACATGGACGACGCAGCGCGCATGGAAGAGAAGATGCGCCGCGGCCAGTTCACCCTGGAGGATATGCTCGAGCAGATGCGGGCGATGCGGAAGTTGGGGCCGTTGGAGAATCTGGTCCGCATGCTGCCCGGAGCCGGGGACATGATGCAGGGTGACGCGCTCTCGAAGGGCGAACGTGAGATGCGTCGGATGGAGGGGATCATCTGCTCGATGACGCCGCACGAGCGGAAAAACCCGAATATTCTGAACGCCAAGCGACGTCAGCGCATTGCCAAGGGCAGCGGGACGAACGTTTCCGAGGTGAACAACGTGCTGAATCGTTTCGCGCAGATGCAGCAGATGATGAAGAAGATGGGCAAGCTGCAGAAGATGATGGCCAAGATGGGCGGAGGCATGCCCGGCATGGGTGGCATGGGTGGCCTGGGTGGGATGGGAGGGCTGGGTGGTCTGGGCGGCGGTTTCCGTGGCAAGTGACTGCGTGCTTCCGGCTAAGGGGCGGCGGGTTCAAACGGGGCGCCGCCTTGGATCCAGTGGGCGACCGCGGTGATTTCCTCCGGAGTGGCAGCCTGTTTGCCTTCGGGTGGCATCGCGTCATCGTGATCCCGCGGCAGGAGCATCAGGCGGAGCACGTTGCTCTTCATGGGTTCCCCCGGGGTAATGCCCGGGGAGCCGCTGTCGCCACCCCGAAGCGCCGTTTCTCTCACGTCGAGCCGGTAGTCGCCCTTGTGTTTCTCGGGTCCATGGCAGGGGTAGCAGCGGCTTTCGAACAAGGGCTTGATGGTGGTGGCGTACAAGCCTTCGGCTGAGTTCTGGGTGGCACCCACTGCGGCGGTTGGAGTTGGCTTGGGGGCTGGCTTGAGGAATTTGCCAAGGAACGGGGGCGCCCCGGCGGTCAGGAAGTCCGAGCCGTGGGTGAGATTGCCGCCGTGATGGCCGGCGGGTCCGACCAGGAGGAGGGCGAAGACGAACAGACCGCGGAAGGCGAGCACGAGCCGCGGCTTGGGGTTCTGGGACGCTCGATGGGCGAAATGGCCGGCCAGTGCGGCTCCGAGGGTTACTGCGATGAACGCGAAGGCCAGGTTGCGGTGTTCATCGACGCCTTCCGCATCGAAGCCGCCTTCGGAGGCGCGCAGAAGCCCGGCACCCGCGGCGACGAGGCCGGAGGCAACGGTTAGCCACAGCAGCGATTGGACCGCCAGGCGGAGTCCGGTGGAGGGATGCTTCCAGGCCAAGGCTTGGAGGGCTGCGGCAGCGGCGATGAACCCGATGGGGAAATGCAGCAGGACCATGTGAAATGGCCCTAGAAATGCGCTCCAACGGAAACCCACCTCGGTTGCGGCAACGGAGGGAAGGTCAGCGGCTCCCGCGGCAAGACCCAGGAACAAGCCAAGAACAGCTGGGGACAGGCCGGTTCCGCGGAGGAATCGACGACCGAGCCGGAGGGAAGGTGCCTGAGCGCTCATGGTTCACCTTTAGGATGCACGGGGAGTCGATGCTGTTCCCAGTTCCGCAGGTTTATTCGGTCGGCTCCTCGCCAGCGGAAGCCCGTCGTCGGGCGCTTTGGCGATCCGCATCGGCTTGGGTCGCATCCGCTTTACGGACGGACGCCGAGGAGGAATGCCGTCTGCCGATGCTTTCCAGCTTGGACTGAATCTCCGAGACGAGGGAACCACCGAGGAATGCCTTCAGCTCCAGTTCGGCAGCCTCAACGAGAACGCGGCGATGGAGATCGGCGAGCTGCTTTCGCATGACGGGGTCCTCGATGCGCTGGTCGGCCGTGGATTCGCCCTTGGCGAAGATCCCCCAGTTGTTGGCGAGGGTCCAAGCGGAGGCCAGGGTGGCGGGGTCGGACGCCTGGAAGGGGCGCAGAGCGGCTTCGACCTCCGCGAGCACGGCATTGGTTTCCGCGCTGAGGGTTTGATAAAGGGCGGCGCGTTCAGGGCGAAGCAATTCGAGGTTGGGCGGAGCGAGGTCGGGGAGCGGTTCGACTCCGGCATGGGCGGCTTCGACGGACGGAAGCGTGGTGGACCGAGACCGCATGAGGGGCGGGTTGGTAGCCTCGGTGGTGGGTGACGCGGCTTGGGCTGGGGCCGGGGTGGTGGGAGCCGGGGAGCGAGGTCCTCCGCGCAGCCAGCCGAAGATGATGACCAGGACGACGAGTCCGCCCAGGATCCAGGGGGTGCGGGTGTTGGACATAGTGGGGGGGGTGGGCAGCGTTGGTCGGATCACCGATACGGCTGATGCAGGCTGACGGGTTCGGTGCGGCGGGCGCGAATGCGCATGTTCAGCATTTCGACGCCGACCGCGAAGGCCATGGCGAAGTAGATGTATCCCTTGGGGATATGCTGATGGAACCCTTCGGCGACGAGCATGGATCCGATGAGGATGAGGAAGGAGAGCGCCAGCATTTTGATGGTGGGATGGCGGTCGACGAAGTTGCTGATCTGGTTGACGAACATGAGCATGACGGCCATGGCGATGATGACGGCAGCGATCATGACCGGCACGCGTTTGGTCATTCCGACTGCGGTGATGACGGAATCGAGGGAGAAGACGATGTCGAGGAGGAGGATCTGGGTGACAATGGCGACGAAGCTGGGGATGACTTTGGCGGACTTTTCGCCGTCATCGCCTTCGAGTTTTTCGTGGATTTCGTAGGTGCTCTTGGCGAGGAGGAAGAGGCCGCCGACGATGAGGACGACGTCGCGCCAGGAGAGGGCCCATTCCTTGCCGAGCAAGGTGGCCTTCCAGAAGGGCTCCTCGAGCCGGGCGACAAAGGCGATTCCGAAGAGGAGCATGACCCGGGTGATGAGGGCCAGGCCGAGCCCGACCTTACGGGCCTTGTTCTGCTGATCGATGGGCAGCTTGGAGCTGAGGATCGAAATGAAGATGATGTTGTCGATGCCCAGCACCACCTCCAGGAGGGTGAGGGTGAAGAGACTGATCCAGATTTCAGGGTTCGTGGCCCATTCCATGCCGCGAGTTGTCGCGGAATCAGGGGGTATGCGTCAATGTCGGGGCGTTGCGGGTTGTTGAGCCCTGCAGCCAAACAACGATGGACAACAGCGAAGAAATGGTGCGGGGGGCGGCTGGATTAAGGGATGCCGTGGAGGCACTTCGGTTCGGGGCGCCGGTGGCCTGCGTGTATAATCCGCTCCGCTATGCCTGGGCGGTTCACGAGGCGTATTTGAGGCGCTACGGCCGGGGGAGGAAGCGTGTGTTGTTTCTGGGTATGAACCCGGGACCGTTCGGGATGGCACAGACCGGGGTTCCGTTCGGGGAAGTGACGATGGTTCGGGATTGGCTGGGATTGTCGGGGACGGTGGATAAGCCGTGCGATGAACATCCGAAACGGCCGATCGACGGGTTTGCCTGTGCGCGGTCGGAGGTCAGTGGTCGCCGGTTGTGGGGGCTGTTTGCCGAGACTTTTGGGACGGCAGACCCATTCTTCGCGGACCATTTCGTGGTGAACTACTGCCCGCTGGTGTTCATGACGGCGACTGGGGCCAATCTCACGCCGGACAAATTGCCCGCCACGGAGGTGGAACCGCTGTTTGCCGCGTGCGACGCCCACCTGCGGGCGGTCGTAGCGGCATTGCGGACCACCTGGGTGGTGGGGGTGGGAGCTTTCGCTCAAGCCCGTGCCGTCGAGGCGTTGGCGGGGACCCAGGCGAAGGTCTGTCGGATCCTGCATCCCAGTCCGGCGAGCCCAGCCGCCAACCGGGGCTGGTCGGCTGCGGCTCGGAAAGAACTGGTGGCGGCCGGGGTCTGGAGGTGAGGGCGGCAGAACCCTGCGGAGGCTGCTACTGGACGCGGAGTCGGAGGCTTTCCGAGTGGCTGTTGAACTCCGGTGCGTAGAGACATTGGACCTCGGCCGTTCCGGTGGGGTAGGCGCCCTTGTGTTGGACCCGCAGGGGGTATTCGAAGACGTACGAACCCTTGGGCAGGTATTCGATAAAGAAGTGGCTCGCGGTGTCGCGGGTGGATTCGTAATAGCCGAGCCCGTCCTGGAACTTGTAAGTGGACACCACATTCACGGGCTCGGTGCCGCTGCCCCGCAGATCCTTGAGGTGCACAAACTCCAGATCGCGATCGCTCCGGAGTTCGATGCGGACCACCAGTTCGTCACCGACGCGGATGGGGCCGGTCACGGGCTGAAGCCTGGCGCCCTGACGGGTTTGATCGCGGACGAAGAGTCTCTTGGTGAGGGTCAGCGGGGAGCCGGCGAATGGCCGGATCTTGCCGAGGTCCTCGAAGTACTGCCAATGCGCGGCGCCCCAGGCGATGCCGGCATCGGTCTTGCGGACGGTGATGGCGGCCATTTCGGGGCGGATGTCCTGGGCGGGAATGCGGACCTGATAGAAGCCAGTGCCGGGCTCCGGGGTGGACTTCGGATCGCGATTGCCGGCGCGCGGGTCCGGCGTGAGATCGTGGTTGGCCAGTTGGACCTGGACGAGGGCGTCGCTGGCGAGCAGGGAAGGTCCACTGAGCAGGATGGCGTAAATGGCGTCCGCCGTGGCCTTGGTCGATTTCCAGCCCTGGGTCTGCTTCTGCTTGAGCAGCCAAATGCGGCATTCCTCGACAGCCGCGGCATCCTGGGTGACGACCTGAAAGACTTCGATCATGAGGGACTGTGTTTCGATGGGGGCGCGGTACCACCAACCATCGGCGGGAGCTGGGTCGTTCCAGAACCGTCCCGATTCCTCGGAAGTGATGCTGTGTTGTTTGAGTGATTTGGCGATGGCGGTGGCGGTTCCTTGGGCGTCGTGGTGGATGGCATTGCCAAACCGCGTCATGGCCAGCGCCAGATGCGCCTGGGTTTGGCGGTCGAGCTTGAGCCAGTGTTCCCGCGCCTGTTGGAGCCAGTAGCCGAGGGCTTCCTGACTCGCCGGGGGCAGGGGTAGGTCGCCCATGAAGAAACTGCGACCGTACAGGTAGAGGCCGATGGATGGATCGATGTTCAGTCGGTCGAGAACTTTGCGCTCCTTGAGGTCCTGATACCGTTCGTCCATCCAAGTATCCAGGCGCGGCAGGGCCCGGAGGGGGAGGGTCATGGGCATGTCGACCCCCAGATGTCGAAGTCGACCGAAGCCGCTGACGAGATAGAGCGAGATGAAGTCGTTCCGCGGCCCCCCGGGGAACCAAGGCCAGGCGCCTTCCGGCAGCAGGAGTTCCTCGAGCTTGCGCAGGGCCCGTTCCGTCTCGGAATCGAGGCGGTTGGCGTCGAAGAGGACGCCGACCGATCGGCGGGCTTCGCTCTCGGACTGCGCGTCACGCACCC
>CAUJJW010000358.1 GCA_963205105.1 Verrucomicrobiota bacterium
GCCGACCATGACCTCGGCGAAGCGGGCCTTGTCGACGTACTCGACGTCGCGCATGGCGATGAAGCGCTCGCGGTCGGTCGCGGTGAGCAGCGCGCGGTTGTCACCGAAGTACAGGTGCGCCACCTGATCGCGGATGGTCCAGCCCTCGGCCGGCGTGGGGGTGGCCCACCCCCCCCCGCCCCGGCCGAAAGCTGACGCCCGTCGCCGGAGATCATCGTGATCCTCCCATCACCCACTTTCTCAGGTGCAACGACTGCGTCCTCTTTTTGCCGCGGGCTTTTCGCATCCAAAATCCTTCCGGGAACCGAGGGTTGGATGATCCAAGCACCCAACCCTCGCTACCCCCACTTTCCTCGGCATCTAAAGCCGGCGCTTGAGTCGCCAGCAGAAAAAAAAATCTCCCGCCGTCCCCAACCCTCACACTGCGATAGCTCCCGGTCATCCGGTTTGGGCGACAACCGCCACCCGCTTCGCACCCCGCCACCCCAACCGCCGCCTCCCATCGACACTGCCCCCAAACGACCCGGATCTCACCGGTCGTGGTACTGGAAGTGTCGATCCCGCCTTGCACGCTCCTCTTCTACCAGCCGAACCCGCCCCCCCCAATACGACTTCCGCTGTAGCTCATTCCATCATCCTCAACGCCTCCATGCCGCCTTGGACCAGGACTAAAACTTTGGTCTTAGCCACCCACTTCCACGCGTGCCTTCGGAACCTCCCCAAGCCTAAGATGATCTCGCGTGACCGCGCGGAACCGCCTCGCCTTACCCGAGCCACGCAAGGGCTTCCATTGCGGGCGGCGGCGCGCATCCAGCCTTTGCCCCCCCCGACGCACCTTCCTCCCCCTGCTGCTTTGCCTCGTGCTGTTGGCCCTGGGTCTTGCCCCCTTCCCGATCACCGACCTGCACGCCGCAGAGGCTCCTTCCCCACGCCCGGTCACCCCCACCACCTCCACCAACGCCGCCAGCCCAGCATCCTCCCTCACCACGGTCGCCTCCATCATCGCCCTCGAAACCTCCGTTGCCCGATCCGCCCTGCCCGCCGTCATCACCGGCGTCGTCACGTTCTACGAACCCAAGTGGGACAGCCTCTTCGTCCAGGATGCCACAGGCGGAATCTACGTCTTCCCCGGCCAGAATCGCCGACCGCTCTTCAAGCCGGGTCAGTTGCTTCGAATTCATGGTCGAACCATCGGAAACAAGCCCCTCAACGCCATCTCCGAGGAAACCATCGAGAACCTCGGCACCGCCCCCATTCCCGAGCCCGTCCCCATCCCGGCCACCGACCTGCTCTCCGGCAGTCACGACTCCCGTTGGGTCGAGTTTGAGGCGGTCGTTCGTCATTGGGCACTCCGCTATCAACGACTCGAAGTCGAGCTGGCCGTCGACGGCCGCCCCGTAATCGCCCACTCGCCCCGTCACGAAGGAAGAACGCCGCCTCCCGAACTCGTCCATGCCAAGGTCCGCGTACGGGCCGTCGCCAGCCAGACTGCCGATAGCACCGGAAACCCGGTGGAAATCCGCGTGTTCGTTCCCGATCTGGACCACTACCAGATCCTCGAACCTCCTCCCGCAGACCCCTTCTCCCTCCCGACCGTCCGTGTCCTCGATATCACCGGCATCAACGCCAACGTCCCCACCGACGCCCGCCGCGTCGTCCGCGGAACCGTCCTCCTCGCCCTGCCCCACGAAGTCGTCCTCCAAGACAATGCCTCCGGCATCCGCATCCGGCTGCTAAGCAATAGCCCCGTCGATGACCCCGAGGGTAGGGCCGACCAACGCCCCGAACCACCCAGCCTCGCTCCCGGGGACCTTGCCGAAGCCGTGGGCTACGTCGTGCGCTATCCATCCCCGCCCCGCCTCGTCGACGCTCACCTTCGAAAAGTGCCCAGAATTTCCTCCGACCCGACCCTGTTACCCCGGGTGGTGCAGGCTCAGGCACTGATCAAGGGTGAACCCCTCCACGTTCTGGTGCAGATCGACGCCGAATTCCGCGAGGAACTCGAACCCGAACGCTTCGACGACTTCATCGTCCATCCTTGGACCCTCGTGCAGGATTCCCAACCCATCGAGGCGGCGCTCCCAGCCCACCATGGTCCCCACCACGATTTTCGGCCCGGGACAACCCTGCGCCTGACCGGCTTCATCGAACCCAAACTGTCCGTCTCCGGCGGGACCAGTGGTTACCGACTCCGCCTCAGATCCAACGATGACGTCCAGGTGCTCAGCCAGCCACCCCGCTGGCTCACCCGGGAGGTCATCCGCGTTCTCAGTTTCAGCACCATCGTCACCCTCGCCATCCTCGGCTGGGCCATCCTCCTCTGGCGCGAAGGCGGCACCCAGCGCGCCCTCAATCGCCAACTCGAAGCCCGCATCCAGTCCCGCACCACCGAACTCACCGAAGCCAACCGGCACCTCGAGGAAAAGGTCGCCGACCAACGACGCGTCGAGGCCGCCCTGCTCGAAAGCGAAGCCCGCACCCGCGCCATCCTCGAACACAACCCGGACGGCATCGTGGTTCTCGATCCCAACAACGCGCAGTTGGTCGATGCCAACGAAGCCGCCGCCGCACTCTTCGGCATCCGACGCACCGAACTCGTCGGGAAATCCCCCTTCGACCTCAGCCCGCCCCGGCAGCCCGACGGCACGCCCTCCCGCGAGGCGGCCATGAGCCATATCCATCGCACGCTCGCCGGCGGTTCCCATCGCTTCGAATGGGTTCACCGCGATCTCGAAGGCTGCGATTTTCCCTGCGAAATCAACTTCGCCCTCCTGCCCCGGGAGGGCCGCACCTTCGTCATCGGCACCCTCGCCGACATCACCGCCCGACATCGCGCCGGACGCATCCGAAAAGCCATCTACGAAATCTCCGAGGCCGCCAACAACGCCGAGGATCTCCCGGGCTTGTACTCGCGCATCCATGCCGTCATCCGACAGCTGATGAACGCGGACAATCTCTACATCGCCAGTTACGATCCGCTCTCCAATCTCATCAGCTTCCCGTATTACGTGGACGAAAAGGACCCC
>CAUJJW010000359.1 GCA_963205105.1 Verrucomicrobiota bacterium
GCGGTACGCGGATTTGCCCCACGACGTCTGCCCACCATCGAGCCCGCCCTTCGCCTGAGCGGCCTGGAATCGTTCGCGCTCCGCTCAGCTCCACCCTCGCCGCCGGCGCCCTCGGGACATTCCACTGATTCCGATGATCTCCCAGTGGCTCCGGACGCGGCCAGTGTCGCCCAGTCCTTCGTCAACATCGGGGAACGCACCAACGTCGCGGGTTCACCCAAGTTCAAGCAACTGGTGCTCGCCGGGCAGTACGAACAGGCCCTGACCATCGCCAAACAGCAGGTCGAGAACGGCGCCCAAATCATCGACGTCTGCATGGACGAGGGGATGCTGGACGGCGTCGCTGCGATGACCCGGTTCCTGACGCTGCTTGCCGCGGAACCCGACATCGCCCGGGTTCCGTTCATGATCGACTCCTCGAAGTGGTCGGTCCTCGAAGCGGGCCTCCGCTGCGTTCAGGGCAAGGCCATCGTCAATTCGATCTCCCTCAAGGAGGGCGAGGAAAAGTTCCTCGAACAGGCCCGACTCGTGCGCCGCTACGGTGCGGCGGTTGTGGTCATGGCGTTTGATGAGCGCGGGCAGGCGGATTCCTTCGAACGGCGCGTCGAAGTGTGCCAGCGCAGCTACGACCTGCTCGTCCAAAAGGCCGGGTTCGATCCGAACGACATCATCTTCGACCCCAACGTCCTCACCGTCGGCACCGGCATCGAGGAACACGCGAACTACGCCGTCGACTTCATCCGCGCCACCCGCTGGATCAAGGAGCACCTGCGCGGCGCCCGGGTCAGCGGCGGCATTTCCAACATCAGCTTCGCCTTCCGCGGCAACAACGCCGTGCGCGAAGCCATGCACAGCGCCTTCCTGTTCCACGCCATCCGGGCAGGCCTCGACATGGGCATCGTCAATGCCGGCATGTTGGAGGTCTACCAGGAGATTCCCAAAGACCTGCTGGAAGCCGTCGAGGACGTCCTGCTCAACCGCCGCCCCGACGCCACCGAACGCCTCGTCACCCTGGGCGAGGAACTCAAGCGCAAGGCCGCACCCGCAGGCTCCAATACTCCCGCCGCCGCCGATGACGCCTGGCGCCAGCAAGCGGTCGAGCAACGCCTCGAACATGCCCTCGTTAAGGGCATCGACGCCTTCATCGAGATCGACGCCGAGGAAGCCCGCCAGAAACTGGGCCGCCCGTTGCTCGTCATCGAAGGCCCGCTCATGTCCGGCATGAACATCGTCGGCGACCTCTTCGGCGCCGGTAAGATGTTCCTGCCCCAGGTCGTGAAATCCGCCCGCGTCATGAAAAAAGCGGTCGCCTATCTCACGCCTTACATGGAGGAGGAAAAGCGCGCCTTCGAAGCCGCCGGGGGCGCCGTGAAGGCCGCCGGTCGTGTCCTGCTCGCCACCGTCAAGGGCGACGTCCACGACATCGGCAAGAACATCGTCGGAGTCGTCCTCGGTTGTAACAACTACGAGGTCATCGACCTTGGCGTCATGGTGCCTTGCGACCGGATTCTCGCTGCCGCCAGGGAAAAGCAGGTCGACATCATCGGGCTGAGCGGGCTGATCACCCCTTCGCTCGACGAAATGACCCATGTGGCCCGGGAGATGGAACGTACCGGGCTCCGATTGCCCCTGTTGATTGGCGGCGCCACCACCAGCCGCGCCCATACCGCGGTCAAGATCGCCCCGGGCTACAGCCAGCCTGTGGTTCACGTGCTCGACGCCAGCCGTGCGGTTCCGGTGGTCAGCAGCCTGCTCAGCGACACCGACCGGAAGCGGTTCACCGACTCGCTCGCGGCGGATTACGAACAACTCCGCAGTCAGCACGGCAACCAGCGGCAGGCCTTGGTGTCCCTCGCCGAAGCCCGTGCCAACGCTCCGAAACTGACCTACGACCCCTTGCCCCAGCCGGAATTCATCGGCAACCGACTGCTCGACAGCGTCACTGTCTCCGACCTCGTGCCGTTCATCGACTGGTCGCCCTTCTTCCACACCTGGGAACTGCGGGGTGTCTATCCGGCGATCTTCAACCACCCCAAGCACGGCGAGGAAGCCCGCAAGCTGTTTGCCGACGCCCAGCACCTGCTGGAGCGCATCGCAACGGAACGACTGCTCCAGCCGCGGGGCGTCTACGGCTTCTTCCCCGCAGCCCAAGACGGTGACGACGTTCTGGTCTATGCGGACGCGTCTCGCAGCCAGGTGCGAACCCGGCTGAATTTTCTCCGTCAACAAGCGGCCAAGACCGACGGCAAACCCCATTGGTGCCTTGCGGACTTCATCGCACCTGCCAGCGCGACCACGCCAACGACCGGCGACCACATCGGAGCTTTCGCCGTGACCACCGGCCACGGACTGCAAGCGCTCGTCGATGGCTTCAAGGCCGGTCACGACGACTACAACGCCATTCTCGCCGAAGCCCTCGCCGACCGTCTGGCGGAAGCGTTCGCCGAGTTCTTGCACCTGCGCGCCCGCCGCGAATGGGGCTACGGACGCGACGAGAACCTCACCACCCAGCAACTCATCGAGGAGGGATATCGTGGCATTCGTCCGGCTCCCGGCTACCCCGCCTGCCCCGACCACCCGGAGAAGGGCAAGATCTGGGATCTGCTCGACGTCGAGCGCCAAACCGGCATTCGGCTCACCGAGAGTTTCGCCATGTGGCCCGGTTCCAGCGTGAGCGGCCTCTACTTTTCGCACCCGGAATCGAAATACTTCGCGGTCGGAAAACTGGGCCATGACCAGCTCGTGGATCTCGCCCGTCGCAAGGGGGCCGAACTGCGCGAGTGCGAACGCTGGCTGGGTCCCTGGCTCAACTACGACCCCGCCTGAAACCCTACTTCAGCGTCAGCCATAACTGCCGGGCCTGGACATCCACCAGCCCGGTGACGCCCACCCCCAGCAGTCGAAGCGGACGGTTCACCAACCGTTCGCGCGCCAGCAAGTGGCACGCCAGCCGATATATCTCCCGTGAATCGTTCACCCCTTCCTCGACGGAAATCTGACGGGTCAGGGTGGTGAAATCCGAGTAGCGCACCTTCACCTGAACCGTGTGCGCCGCCATCCTTCGGCGCTCCAGCTTTCCAGCCAACTCCTCCGCCTGTTCACGAAGGCTGGCCCGCAGCGTGGGCCGATCCTCAGTGTCCACCCGAAACGTCGTCTCACTGCTGATGCTCTTGATGTCATCACCCAGCTCCAGAGGACGATCGTCCTCCCCCATCGCGAACCGCCGAAGGTCCGCCGCCCAAGAACCCACCACCGACCGCAGGTCACCGGGGTAGTCTTGAAGGTCCCCCACCGTCTCCACCCCAGCCTGCTTCAGGTGCCGCTCCGTGACCTCGCCCACGCCATGCAGTGACCGCACCGGCAAAGGGCGCAAAAAGGCAACCTTGTCGCGCTCCCGGATCAAGGTCAGCCCGTCAGGCTTCTGGAAATCACTCGCCAGTTTCGCGAGCAGCTTGTTCGCCGCCACTCCGACGCTCGTCGTCAACCCGCGCCGCGAACGCACCGCTTCCTTGATCGACCTCGCCACCGGCAGCGCCTTCTCCAGACTTCCATCCGCATCCTCGCCCTGGCACGCCTCGGAAATGTCCAGGTAAGCCTCATCAATCGACACCTGCTGCACCCGGTCGCCGGCAAAGCCCTGAACAATGGCCATGATCTCGCGCGACTCCGCCTGGTAGGCCCCCATGCGAGGCCGAAGAAACACCCCGTCCGGACACAATCGGCCCGCCGTCACGCTGGGCATCGCCGATCGCACCCCGAATCGCCTCGCCTCGTAGCTGGCCGCACACACCACACCCCGCTGCGTCGGCGGCGACCCCACAATCACCGGCCGTCCCCGCAACTCCGGCTGGTCCCGTTGCTCCACCGACGCATAGAAGGCGTCCATGTCGAAATGGAGGATCACCCGGAACACCGCCCCAAATCTGGCATCGCGCGCGTGGCCGGGCCAACCACGGAAAACCGGAACCGCCGCGGACGCTCGCAACCTTTCCAAGCCCGGTGATCTCGCTAACATCGCCGGCCATGACCTGCGCTACCGCCCCCTGGAGAACCGTGCCCCGCAGCGTCGCCGCGCTCTCCGCCCTTCTCCTTGCGGCCACGGCCCCCGTCGCTGCCCGCGCCGCCGAAGAAGACCCGTTCGCCGCGAATGTCCGCCCGACCGATCCCAGGACGCCGGTCGAACAACGCGCCGCGTTCCGGGTCCCCGAGGGTTTTGAAGTCCAGCTCGTCGCCCACGAGCCCGATATTCACAAACCCATGAACCTGGCCTTCGATGCCGCCGGCCGGCTCTGGGTCACCACCTCCCGCGAATACCCCACCCCGGTGGCGGTCGGACAACCCGGCCGCGACCGGGTCATGATTTTCGATGACTTCGGTCCCGACGGCCGCGCCCGCACGGTGTCCACCTTCGCCGATGGCTTGAACATTCCCATCGGCGTCTATCCCTTCCGCACCGACACCCGCGGCTGGAAAGCCATCGTCTGGTCGATCCCCAACATCTGGCTTCTGGAAGACACCGACGGCGATGGCAAGGCCGACACGCGCAAGCCGCTCTACGGGCCGTTCGACCACACCCGGGACACCCACGGCAACCAGGCCAGCTTCCGTCGTGGCTTCGATGGCTGGCTTTACGCCACCCACGGTTTCAACAACGACTCCCGCGTCACCGGCCTCGATGGCAATTCCGTCCACCTCAACTCCGGCAACACCTACCGCATCCAGCTGGACGGCTCCCGCATCGAGTCGTTCACCCGCGGGCAGGTCAACCCGTTCGGCCTCGCGTTCGACCCCCGTGGCGACCTGTACTCCAGCGACTGCCATAGCGATCCCATCTACCTGCTCCTGCCCGGCGGCATCTACCCCAGCTTCGGCAAACCCGACGACGGCCTGGGTTTTGCCCCCAACATGATGGAGCAAATCCGGGGTTCGACCGCCATTGACGGGATCACGTACTACGCCGACGACCTCTGGCCCGCCGAATACCGCGACTGCGTCTTCATCGGCGACGTCATGACCTCCCGTGTGTACCGCGACCTCGCCGCCGAGCGCGGTTCGGGACGGGTGACTCGAGCCCGTCCCGACTTCATCATCAGCGACGATCCCTGGTTCCGGCCGGTCGACACCACCCTCGGGCCGGATGGCGCCTTCTACGTGGCGGATTTCTACAACCGCATCATCGGGCACTATGAAGTTCCGTTGAACCACCCGGGGCGCGATCGAGAACGAGGTCGCATCTGGCGCGTCGTCCACCGCGGCACCGCCCTGCGCCCTCCAGCCCTCCCCACTTCGCTCGATGGGCTGGTTCGAGAACTCGCCTCACCCAGCCTACCCCGACGACTCCTGGCCACTCAGGAGATTGCGGATCGCTTCGGCACATCCGCGGGGGAAGTCCTCCAGCAAGCCTTCTCTCACCCCGCCAACCCCGAACAGCAGGTCCACGCGCTCTGGCTGTTGCGCCGACTCCTCCCCCTGCCGCCCACCATGCTGTCCGACGCCGGCAAATCCCCCTCCCCGCTGGTGCGCATCCACGCCCGGCGTGTGGCTTCCAGCCTGCTCGCCGACGCCGCTCGAGGGATCACCGTATCGCCCGCCCTGCTCCAGGCCGTTACCGACCTCGCCGTGGGCGGCCTCTCCGATCCCGTGCCGGCCGTGCAACGTGCCAGCGTGGAAGCCCTGGCGCAGCGGCCCACAGCTTCCCTGTTTCGTCCCTTGCTCCACTTCGTCGCTGAAATTCCTGACGGAGATCCCCACCTCCGCTACAGCGCACGGCGCACCCTTCGCAATCTTCTGGAACAACAACCCACCCTGCTGGCGACCGTTCCTGAACGCGGTGATCTCTCCGAACGGGACATTCGCGCCATGCTGGATGTCTCGCTGGCAGTGAAGTCCGAGGCCTCCGCCCGCTTTCTCCTCCATCATCGAGCCCTGTTTGCCCATGACCCGGGCTTTACCCAGGCAGCCCTGACCCTCGCCGCACGACACGCCGATCCGGTCGATATCGATCGCCTGATCGAAGCCGTGTCCCAAAAGCCAGCCGACGACCTGGACTTCAAACTCTCCCTCTTCCGCTCCCTTCAACAGGGCTTCGCCCAGCGCGGCGCAGGCCTGCCCAGGTCCGTCAGCACCTGGGGTGCGGATCTCGCCCGAAACCTGCTGGCGTCCGTCGCCGAATCCTCAGGATGGGTCAACGAACCACTCGACGCGTCCCGCAATACGACCAATCCCTGGGAATTCCAGGAGCGCCCCTGCTCCGACGGAACCAACGCCCGCCTGCTCTCTTCGTTCCCTCGTGGGGAAGCCCTCACGGGAACCCTCCGTTCCCGCCCGTTTGCCGCCCCGGCCAGGCTTTCCTTTTTCCTCGGTGGTCATGACGGCTTTCCCGACCAGCCAGCGCAGAAACGGAACGTGGTTCGACTCTTGGATTCCAAGAGTCAAACCGTTCTTTTCGAGGCGTTTCCACCACGCAACGACACCGCACAACCGGTGGTTTGGGACCTCGCCAGCCTCCAGGGGCGATCGGTCGTGCTGGAAGCAGTCGACGCCGACACCGGCGCCGCTTACGCGTGGATGGCCTTCGGACGCTTCGATCCCCAGCCCCTCGCTTGGCCTTCCGTCGCCCCGGCAACCGTGGTGTCCCGTCAGATCGCAGCGGCAGAAATCGCGGCCCACACCGACATCGCCGAACTCAAACCCAGCCTGGCCGCCCTCGCTGCCGATGCCACAAGCGCCCCCACCGCACGCGCTGCCGCGTTCAGAAGCCTGCGCAGTTCCCTGCTGGACAGAGCTGTAGCGGACATGGTCGCCGACGACTCGCTTCCGTCCGCCTGGCGCGCCCGCGTGGCGAACACCCTGTTCCGGGAGGAAACGCCGGAAGCCGAACCCCTCATTGCCGATGTCTGGAAGAACGCCCCGTACCGATTTCAAGTCCGGTTCGCGGCGCTGGCCGGAACTTCGACGGAACTGACGGCCGCCCTGGTCGGAAGGATGGCTGAGGGAAAAGCCCCCGCCGGCCTGCTTCAAGACCGAGGACTTCGCGAGCGCCTGCTCAAAGCCGCCGCCCCATCCACACGCGCCACCCTCGAACGCCTGGCTCAGACACTTCCCAGCGAGGATGACACCATCCAGAAACTGCTGACCGACCGCCGCAACGACTACCAGCGCGGACAACCCAACGTCACTCGTGGTCGGGAAGTGTTCGTCGCCGCCTGCGCCGCGTGCCACCAAATCCAGGGCGAAGGCGGCCTGGTCGGCCCCCAACTCACCGGGATTGGATCCCGCGGAGAGGAACGCCTCCTGGAGGACGTTCTGGCCCCCAACCGCAACGTGGACCACGCTTTCTGGACCACCACACTCACGCTGAAAGACGGCGAATCCACCTCCGGCCTCTTCCGTCGGCAGGAAGGGGAACTGCTAGTTCTCGCCAACGCCGCAGGGACCGAATTCTCAGTACCCGCGTCGGACATCGCGGAACGCCGGGAGACGAATGTCTCCCTAATGCCTTCCAACTTCGGCGACGCCATTCCCAAGGATGATTTTGTGCATCTGCTGGGCTACCTGATGCAGCAGCGCGGCAGTCCATGAAGTGGGCTGCCAGGCCATGGGGGGACCCCCTGGAAAGCCCGCGCTGCGTTGGTTTTCGCTACAAATCAGGGGTTGCGGCGCCTGGGGAAGCGGTGAATCTTGGCGGCCTCGCTCGTCACCATGGAAACGGGCGGCAATCCGACGCTAGGAAACCTGTCTTACATGCACCAACGGTTGAACTCCGCATCCATCAGTTCAGCGGACCCGGTAGGGGGAGTCTTGCGTACCGTGCGCATGAGACTTTGGTCCACGTGGCTGTGGCTATGGCTCATGCCTGCTTTCCTGGGAATGGGTCTCGCCCTTTCGCCCACCATCGCTAACGCAGCAGAATCACCGAGCCTGCGGGTCAACCTCGCCTGGGATCCCAATCCGGAAACCGACCTGCAAACCTACGTCATCCATTACGGTCTGCGCCCCGGAGACTACTTCCACCATGAGGCCGTCGGCTTGGTCACCACGACGACGATCCGACTGCCCCTGCCGACACTGACCTATTACCTCGCCGTCACCGCCCGTGACACGGAAGGCCTGGAGAGCGATTACTCCAGCGAAGTAGTGGTTGAAATGCCGGCAGGAGAACCTCCCCTGAAGGTTGTCCAACGCTCGAAACCGCACCGGGAAGACGAGGTGCTTGTGCTGGATTTCGGCGACGTGGCTTGGAATCCCTCCACCGACTGGACCGCCACCGTGCCCCCCTCACTCGGAACCATCGCCCAGCGGGATTCCGGCTTGGTTTACATTCCCCACCCCAACACCTGGGGAAAGGACACCTTCGAAATTGTCGGGAACCTGGGTACCCCTGACAGCGCGAAATGGGTTTGGGAAGTGGACGTCCTGCCAGCCAATGACCCGCCGCTGGCGCTGGATCAGGTGGTTTCCACCGAGGTCACCATCCCCATCGACATCCTGCTGGTCGGCGAGGATCTCGATGAGGATTCGCTCACCTTTGAAGTCGTCGACCCACCCACCCAAGGCACGCTGACGGGTGCGCCACCCAACCTGGTCTACACCCCGCGCAGCGATGCCAGGGACTCCGATTCCTTTTCCTACCGGGTCTTCGATGGCACAGATTCCTCCAACCTGGCGATGGTCGTGGTGGAATTGATTCCGGCCTCCTCCCTTCCCCTCATCCGAGATCAGGTGATCGAGGTCAGCGAAGATCAGTCATTCACCTTTCAACTCGCCCTCCTCGACCGCTCCGATCTCTTCATCCGAATTGTCAAACAGCCTGATTTCGGACTCATCTCGGGCGCTCCGCCCATCCTAACCTACCGACCCTCGGCGAACTATTTCGGCAGCGATTCCATTCTCGTCGAAGTCAGCGACCCAACCGGCCTGACGAATACAGCGTTGATCGATTTCGACATCATTCCCATCAACGACCTCCCCGTCGCACAATCTTCCACCCTGGACACGCCAGCAGGGATTCCCATCGGCTTGCCGCTCCTGGCCGACGACCTCGACCACGACGAGTTGTTGTTCGAGATCGTCGACGGTCCCTCCAAGGGCACCATCACAGGAGTGCCGCCAAACCTTTTCTATGCTCCGAATCCGGAAAGTAGCGGTGTGGATTCCCTCACCTTCCGGGCCTATGACGGCGAAGCCTACTCCGCCCCGGCGATCATCTACATTAACATCAAGCCAGCGACGCCTCAGCTCACGGTTCAGGCCCTGCTCGATCCAGCCGGCAATGTCGTGCTCCGCTGGAATTCAGCACCCGGCCAGCGGTTCCGGGTTCTGCACCGGGAAGATCTGACCCGGGCCGAATGGCTGCCAGCGAGTGATCCCATCATCGCCACCTCGATCACTGTGCGATGGAATGGCTCGGCGTTGGCTGGGAAAAACGCCACGTTCTACGCCGTCGAATTGCTCTCGCCCTGAGAGATGAGCCTTCCGCACCGGCTCTGTGCGGACAAACGGAGGATGGACGGCCCGGGTCTGTCGTGTAGGCTCGCCGCGTACAACTCCTGGCGTCATGAATCCCCCAAGCCCTACATCGCACCGCTCTCTGGCGGCAGCGTTTACGCTGATCGAACTCCTCGTCGTCATCGCCATCATTGCCATCCTGGCCAGCATGCTGCTCCCCGCGCTCAGCAAGGCCAAGGAACAGGGCCAACGTACCCTGTGCATCAGCAATCAGAAGCAGATCATGCTGGCGAACCAACTCTACACCAACGACAACGACGAATGGCTTCCTCACAATAACTGGGACTTTCAGAACTGGCCCGGTTGGCTGTGCCTCCCCCCTTTCAGCAAACCCGAGACCAACGTCCAGACCGGCCTTTTCTGGACCTACCTCACCACCGGAAAACTTTACCGCTGCCCACTCGATCGAACCAACACGGTCCAGTTCCGCCAACGCGGCCAGAAGTACTCCAGTTACATCCTGAGCGGGTCCCTCACCGCGTTCCAAATCCGCCGGCCCACGTTCCGCATCTCCGCCTTTAATCCCAACGATATCATCATGTGGCAGGCGGATGAGCGGACGCCCGGCGACTTCAACGACGGATCGAGCACCCCCAACGAAGGCATCACCCGCATCCACAGCCAGGGAACCACCGTCGGCGTGATCGATAGCCACGTCGAATACATCAAGATCCGCGAATTCAACCGCGAAGTCGCCAAGCGCCCCGGCCGCCTCTGGAATGTCCCCGGTAGCAAAACTGGCGACGGACCGTAGACCGCCTTTTCTTTGCTGCACGAGCCTCATGAAAACTTTGCTCCCCATCCTGCTCGCCGCCGCGGTCTGTACCTGTACCGGCTGTGGCTCCGACCAAAACGCCGAAGCCGATCCCGCCGCCATCGAGGCCGCGTTCCAAACCGCTGGCGATGAAAAGATCGAAAGTCCTGCGCCCGCGGAGGAAAGCACCACGGACACCGTCGTCATCCCGGTGACGCCCGCCGGGGAAGTCCCCATCAAGGATGTCGCCAACCGCGCCGCCGCCGCCATGCGCAAGGATGAGGTCACCGAGGCGATGGTGCTCCTGCAAACCCTTCGCCGGGCCAAGAATCTTTCTGCGGATCAACTGACTGCCGTCCAGGACCAGATGGCGGCTCTCCAGTCGTCCCTGGCCAGCCGGGCGCAGAACGGCGATCTCAAGGCCAAGCAGGCCCTCGAATTGATGCAGCAAAGCACCCGCTGGTAACGCCGTGTCACGCACGGATTTGCCGGCAGGCTTGAGCCCGCGCCGCTCACCGTTTACCGATCGACGCCACGTGATCCCACGTGGCGTCACTTTTTTGCGCACCCCAAGCCGGATACTCCTCTCATTTCACCACTGGCAGGGGCAACCCTCCCGTGCTATCCCCGTTCCCGTCTCTTATGGCCGAATCGCCACCCGCCAATCTCCGCAATCAAATCGCCGCGCTGCGGCGCCAACGCCGCTGGCTGCCGCCCGTCGCCGCGCTGGGTTCGACGTTCGCATTCCTAGGCGTCGCACTCTGGATTCTCACCGCTCACCTTCACGTTTGGTCGGGCGCCATCGCCTTCCTCCTGATCGGCGCCATGCAGTACCGCCTAGTCCTCGCCGCCCACGAAGCCACCCACAAAACCCTCATGCCCGTGGTCTGGGTCAATGAGGCCGCCGGACTCTTCTGCGCATCCCTGGTCGGAGTCTCCCTCTTCAATTACCGCCGCGCCCACCTGGAACATCACAAGTATCCCCAGACCATCCAGGAGGACATCGACGGCTATATTTACCGGCCACTCATCACCGCCCGCCCAGGCTGGCCCAGGTTTCTGCTCCTGTTCACTGGCAACTACATCGACATCGCCATCAAGCTGCGACGCAAGTTCGTGGGAGATGGCGACCTGGAAGGAACCCACGCCCTGGTCGGCTCCAAAAAGCCGGCTCCAGGAGCTCTCCTCCTCCAACTGCTGCCGCTCGCCGGTCTGCAACTCGCCTTGTTCGCCCTGTTCGCGTCCCTGGTCGCCTGGTGGGCATATCCCGTCTTCTGGCTCGCGCCCCTTTTTCTCATCGCACTACAACTCGACCGTATCCGCACCTTTCTGGAGCATGGGTACAATTACTTCTTCCCAGGGCCGCCCATCGGGGACCTCAGTCAGGCCCCTCAAACCACCATCGACGTCGATACGAATTTCATCGAACGCTACCTGTTCGCTCCCTTTGGGTTCACCGATCATCAGGCTCACCACGCCCAACTCACGGTCCCTTTCTATCAATTGCCTGAGTTGCGAAAAATCCTGGAACAGTCACAGCCAGGCTATGTCCGCCGTATCCGCTCGTCCTATTTCACCCTTCTGTCCCGCATGATCCGGGCCCCCGTGGCCCCTGAATTTCAGGGCCGCCTCTAATAACTCTTTCTTGCGTTTGTCCAGAGGGCTGGTCTGTTCGAGAGGACAGTCATCGGCCGACATGGAGGCGAACGATGTCAAAGTAGTGGGCGGGCCGCCCGGGTGTCGCTTCGATGCGACCTCCCCGATCCTTTTCGTCCACGGTATGTGGCATGCCGCTTGGTGCTGGAATGAGCATTTCTTCGACTATTTCGAGCGCCGCGGACTCGCCGCTCACGCCCTCAACCTCCGCGGTCACGGGGGAAGGCTCCTAGGCCCGCGTAGTCTGCGCTGGACGTCCCTGGACGATTACGTTCACGACCTCTGCGAAGCCGTCTCACTCTTCCGGAACAAACCCGTCCTTGTGGGACACTCACTCGGCTGCCTTCTCGTCGAGATCTGCCTGGATCGGATCCGCCCGCCCGCCGCCGTCCTGCTGGCTCCCACCCGGCATGACATCTTCCGGCGGTCCACCGTCGGCTTCCTGCAACGCCACCCCTGGCGATGCATGGAACTGATCCTCCGCGGCAGCATGCGCCCCGTGGTCGCCACACCCACACTCGGCCACGAAATGCTCTTCGCACCCTCCCACCCTGCCGATCAGGTGCGACTCTACTGTTCCCGACTCCAGGAGGAATCGTTCCGGGTGGCCACCGAATTGCTCCTTGGCATCGGCCCCCAGCCCACCACCTCGCCGTCCACCCGGATTCTTGTCCTGGGCGCAGGCGCCGACCGCGCCGTGTCCCGCAACGCCGTCGAATCCGTCGCCACCGCACATGGGCATCAGGCGGAATTCTTCGAGGGCATGGGCCACGACATGATGCTCGACCCCAACTGGGAGGCTGTCGCCTCCAGGATCGTCCACTGGCTGGGTCAGCAGGCCCCGCGACCGACCTCCGCTACACCAAGCCCTGATACGCCAACCACAGTCCCCTGAAGTAACGCATCACCCGCACCGGGTCGCGGCTCTCCGGAATTTCGGCCAAACAGAAACCGGTGTAGCCCGACGCCACCAGGCCGGTGAGCAGGCGCCTCCAGGGATACTCCTCCAGGTAGAGATCGCGCATGTGCACCTCCACGATCCGGCCCTTCAGCAAGCCGAGATTGTGGTCGAAGCCGTCGCCTTCCAGGTCCGTCTGGTTCGAATTCCAGCAGGCGCCGACGTTCTTGTGGTCCGCCACATCCAGAATGCGCCGGACGTGGGGCACCAGGCTGGTGCCGCTGCCGTGCACTTCCAACCGAATCATCTGACCGTGCTCCGCACCGAATTTTCCCAATTCCCTTAACGCCAAACCAATTTGTTCCAGGGTCTTTTCGACGGGCACCTCCTTCGGAAGACCGTTGGGCCGCACCTTCACCCCGCTTGCCCCCACATCATGGGCAAGCACGATGTATTCCTTCGTCGCTTCGATGTCCCGCCGCAGCTTGGCGGCATCGGGTGTGTGGTAATCGAAAGCGCTTCCCAATCCGTACAACTGCACGCGGGAATCCGTGAATCTCTTGCGCACCTCCGCCCTCTCCGCCGGGCTCAACCCCACCTCCACCCGGTGCGCATGCGTCGTTCGCAGTTCAGCACCATCAAAGCCCCCCGCCTCACAGTTCTTGATCAGGGTTTCCACATCCCAATCCTTCGCGAGGTTATAGGTCACCAGTCCCAGCTTCATCGGGGATGCCTTCGGAGGCGCGATGCGCTCTGCCGCCGGGACTGAGGGTACCCCACCCAGAAGTGCCACTCCCGTGGCCGTCAAGAAATTGCGTCGTGTGGTGTTCATGGGAAGGCGCTCATTCAAGCGAGGCCAGGCCCGCTCTGTCACCAACACATTGCCCCCCAGGTTCCCGCCCGATCAGCGACCCAGTCGGCTTAACATTTCCCGGGCCAACCCTTGTTCCGGTCTCACCTCAACCAACCGCTCCAGCACCGACCGCGCAAACTCAAGATCCTCCTTCGCGTAGGCCGCCGCCACCAGCACCGCCTGAGCGTACCCGGCCGTGTATTCGGCGCTGAGCCCGGAACTCGCAACATAGTCCTCCAGCGCCTGCCGCATCCGGCCCGAGTGTTCCTCCCCTAATCCATGCAAATGCCGGTCCCGTGCCATTCGAAAGGACTCCAATCGACGGAGCCAGCCGCCATCGCTGCCCGCTTCCAAATGGCCTTCGAATCCGGGCTCCGCGCCGGCCAACACCCGCATCAGACGTTCATGAGGGGCGGCACCTTGCCGGTAGGCCGCAGCCGCAGCCGCGTACATCACCCACGGACGGTCATCGGTCGCGACCCGACCTCCCGCCACCATGCGCGTCAGACTCGTCGCATCCGCCAGTCGGCAGCCCAGAAGCCGAACCGGATCTCCCAACACCACCGGTTTCAAAGCAGCCGCCAAAGGCCCCGCCCCCATCCGGCGGGCGAGGTCCGCGGGCCGCACACGCCATGGTTCCAACGCCCCCACCAACCCGACCACCGGAACATCCACGTTGAAGCGCAGGAGCCATAGCGAGGCCTCGGGAAAAACCTCCAGAAACGTCGCACCCACATCCCGAAATCCAACCTCATCCAACTGATGCAGCGGAAGCCACTGGCAGAACAGGCCTCCCGGAGACAGACAGTCCCGGATCGCCTGAAAATGCTCCTGCGTGTACAGCATGCCAGCACCGTCCTCGCTGGGATGGAAGAGGTCCGCGATGATCACGTCATAGGTCCTGTTCACCGTCCTCACCTGCCGACGGGCGTCGCCGATCCGCACCCGAAACCCTTCCCGTCTCGTCACCGCGCGATTCTCGGGCTCAAACCATGTCAAGGCATCCACCACCTCGGGCAACAATTCCACCCCTTCCGCTTCGAGGTCGGGATGGTCTGCCGCCGCCCCCATGGTGATCCCCGTTCCAACGCCCAGGAACAACACACTCCTCGGCCCCGGGTGCAACAGCAGTGGAATATGTGCATGCCGACGTGCCGCCACCGCGGTGGCCGTCCCGCCTTGCTGGAAGTGGTTGTTCACCCGCAGCACGCGCTCCCCATCGTGAGTCCGGATCACCGCCACCGAAGCCATCCTCCCATCCCACGAGCGCACCACCGATGCTCCGTCCGGCAATTCCAGAAACTCCACCCCGAACGGAACCCCGGCCGCCAAGACAGCGAAACCCAACGGCAGCAGCCCACGCCATCGTCGCCACGCAGACCAGGGCACCAGCAGCAGGTACCCCGCCGAAACACCGACCAGCGCGACCTTCAATCCAAGGTACGGCAACGCAACACCCAGGAGTGCGGGCGCCGCAAGAGCAGCCCCCGTACAATTCCACGCCACTCCCCGGCCCACGCCACCCGTGACCTCTCCGGCCCGCTGCACCCATCTCGCAAACACCATGCCCATGCCCGCCGAGGGCACAAAAAAGACCGCTGCCGCCACCAGCGCCTCGCCCATCAAGGCACCCCAGTTCCCCCGCGCCAGCTTCAGCAGCGACCCGCTCCAGCCCATGAGCCAAACCGACATCGCGCAACACACCGCCAGACCACCTACCAACACCGCGGAATCCCATTCCGCCCCGCGACGGACTCGCCGCCGCTCCCAGGCCGCTCCAAACGCGGTGCCCGCCAGAACGCTGCCCAGCACCACCGCATAGGTCTGGACGGTGTTCTCAGTCGTCTGGGCCAGGGCTCGCACCCCAAGAATCTCGAAACCCATCCCAAGGAAACCCGAGGAAAACAACACCCCCATCCGCTGCCTCTGTTCACAACGCAGCGGCCGATTCGAGAGGCTGAATGTTCGGATCGGGGACCGCGACTCCTCAGGCCTCCTCAGAACCAGCGCGAGAGCTACCCCACCGCACAACAACTGGACACACGCCGCCCAGTTCAGGGTCGCCCGGAAGCCCAGTTGCGGCATCACCAGCCCGATCGCCACCAAGATCCCGACCAACGCCCCCGCGGTGTTCCAGGCGTAAAGCCCGGAAACCGCCCGCCCGTTTTCCTCCAGCGGACCAACCGCACTTTCCAGAACAGGGAGGGTCGCACCAAGGGCCGCCGCAGCGGGACCGATCACCAACAGGGGCAAGCCAAACCCCGCCGCCCATTCCTGCCATCCCAAGGCCCCGCTCCCCATCCAACGTCGGGCCACCTCCAGACACGTCGTCAACAGCGGTGTCGTCGCCAGGATCCAGATTGCACTTCCCAACTCCAATCCGCCGTAGACCGCAAGCGGGTACCTCCAGCGATACTCCCATCGGCCCGCCCACCAGGCACCCAGTGCCAAGCCGGCGAAATAAGCCGACACCACCCCGATCAACGCTGGAAATTCATGCCCCAAACCCGCCGCAAACACGCGCGTCCACGCCAGCTGAGCCATCAGTCCCGGAGCTCCGGAAACGAAGAACACGCCCCACAACCATCGACGGCGAACCGCGGGATTCATCGCCGCTCAGCAACCCCGCCACCTTGGCCCGCCCAGAGCTTTTCCCGCGCCACCAGCCATAGAACCACCACCAGGACGATGAAAGGCAGGAGGGAAAGCAAGTCGGGCACATGCGGCGAAAAGAGCTTCAGCCGCTGAAGGAAATCACCGACTCCGTAGAACGGCCGGCCCTCCTCGAACGCTTCCATGCTGTAGAACGGATTGTTCCGCGTCGCCCAGGTCTCCACCCGCGCCGCAAACCCCGACATCACCCCAGCCATGAAGGCGATCAAAATACCTGCGATGGCACCGCCGGCGATGTACCCGGATGCCAGCAACACCCCGGGACTCTTGTCCCCTTCCGCCACCAATTCCTCCTCCGTCAGCGATTTCCCCGCAAACCGCCCGCGCAGATGACGGTCCGCCAGCCATCGGATCGCTCCGCCCACGAAAATCGGTGCCGAAGCCGAAAGCGGCAGATAGACGCCGACCGCAAAGGCGAGCGACGGGATTCCGGACATTTCCAACACCAAGGCGATCATCACCCCCAGCAGGACCAGGTGCCACGGCAGTTCACGGTTCAGTATTCCCTTGATGATGTAGCTCATCAGGGTCGCCTTCGGCGCCTCGAATTTCTGAACCTCCGAGCCATCCGGGCGAGCCTTGTACACGCCGTTGATCCCAGGGTCCACCAGCCACACCGCCCGTCCGTTGTCGTCCACAAGGTACTTCCCGGCAGGTCCGCCGTTGAGGTCCGTTTTGTGCCAGACACGGTAGGAACCCGAATCCTGCCCCGCCTGAGGCCCTCGCAAACTTTCGCGGACGCTATCCAGCCGGGCCACGTCCGTGGTCAACCCCGGCGCCACCTGGCTTGCCGGCATATAGACCGTGGCCGCCTGGTTCAACTGGAGCAGGATCGGACCCAGGATGAGCGCCGACGCCAGGGCGCCCACGAGAATGGCGATCTGTTGCAGGCGCGGCGTCGCCCCCACCAGGAACCCGGACTTCAGGTCCTGCGAGGTAGTCCCACCATTCGATGACGCAATGCAAACGATGCCTCCAATCGAGAGCGCCATCACGAAATAGGTGGGACCGGTCCACCCCAACACGAGGAAAATCAGGCAGGTCAGCAGAAGGGTCGCCACCGTCATGCCGGAAATCGGGTTGGACGACGACCCGATCTCTCCGGTCAACCGCGACGAAACCGTCACAAACAAGAAACCGAACAGCACAATCAACAAGGCTCCGAGGAAGTTCATGTTCAGCGGACGCGCGAGCATGATCAACACGAGCAGGAGCACGATGCCGCCCAGGACGGTCCGGGTTGACAGGTCGCGATCGGTTCGCGCCACCGCATCTCCCGGCAAGGATCCCGGCGCACGGTTGGCTCGTTGAGTCGAAAAATCCTTCAACCCGCCGCGAATGCCCTGCCAGATCAGGGGCAGGGATCGGATCACGCTGATGATGCCCCCCGCGGCCACCGCCCCGGCGCCGATGTAGAGCACATAGGCATTGCGAATCTGCCCCGGACTCATGGTGGAGATCGTGGTCCCGCCCGGAGACAGCGGCTGGGTCAGGCCATCACCAAAGAAAGCAATCGCAGGAATCAGCACCAGATACGCCAACACCCCACCCGCACACATGATGGAGGCGATTCGCGGACCGATGATGTAACCGACGCCCAACAACTCGGGCGTGATCTCGATGCCCACCGAAGCCCCCTTGAAGGGTGGGCCGAAAACCTTTTCCGGCGTGTCCCTCCAGGCTTTGAGGGCCTTCATGAGGATGTTGTAGACCAACCCCATGGCGAAGCCCGCGAAGATCACCCGTGCCCCCGATCCCAGTTTGGACGCCACCACCGCCGTTCCACCCGATCGGGTCGCCGTCCCGCTGGCCGCCGCTTTGCTGGCGTCGTCGGCCCCCGCCTTCAGAACCTCGGCGCACGCGGTGCCCTCCGGGTACTTCAGGCGACCGTGCTGCTGCACGATCAGGGCCCGCCGCAGGGGAATCATCATGAGGATGCCAAGCAGCCCGCCGAGAATGGCGACCAACATCACACGGGAGATCTCCAGATCAAACCCGAGAATCATGATGGCCGGCATCGTCACACCCACCCCGAACGCAATCGATTCCCCCGCCGAACCCGCCGTCTGCACGATGTTGTTCTCGAGCACCGTCGCCGGCCGCATGCCGAAGAACTTCGAACCCAGCCGGAACAAGGTGATCGAGATGACCGCGACCGGGATGGAAGCGCTGACGGTCAATCCGACCTTCAGCACGAGATACAGGGATGACGCCCCGAACACCATGCCCAGCACCGTCCCCATGATCAGCGCCCTGACGGTGAATTCGGGCAGCTGCGCCCCGGCAGGAATGAACGGCTGAAACCTGGGCGCGATCGGATCAGCGGGCGGTGCGGCCATTGCGGGAGAACGCTATCGCCTCCCCCGCGCACCATTCAACGCGCATCTGGCCCCTCCTTCAACTGACCGACATCAGGCTGACCCGCTCGTTGCGTTCGTTCCTGGCGATTCCCTGAGCCCGCGGATCCAGCTGCGGTTGGCCGTCCACCAGAAAATAGTAGTGATGGTGACCGTGATGGAGCGGGACCTGGGCATGCCAGGCGCCGTCGGGACCCTGCTGCATGAGATTCACCTTGGGGTCCCATTCGTTGAAGTCTCCAACCACGGAAACGGCACCGGCCTCGGGCGCCGTGCAGAAGAAATTCACCGGCTTCAGCATTTTCTTCGCGGAATACCGGTCCGACGAAGCCATCGTGTACAACTTGCTTCTATGCATGGCTCAGAGTTCTACGCACCGTGGCGCTCGTTCGGTTTCCGCGAATCATCCACGGCACCTCACAGAGAGCAGAGGTGTCGGAGGGCCGCAAGGGACTTTTGGCAGTCTGCTTCCGAGGGCATGCCCCCTCGCCCCGGTTTACCCGTTGAATCGCGAGCGGGCCGTGACAGTCTTATCTCCAGTCGCCCGATGAACCTCACACCCGACAGCCCATCCCCAACTCCGCTGTCGTCCGGCCAGCGTGAGGCGCTGTTCCGGCTGCTCGATGACGAAAACCCGGCGGTCTCCGAGGTCGCCAAGCAGCGGCTCATCTCCGAGGGCCACGGCCTGATCCCGTGGCTTCGCCCCCACACCCTCAGCAACAACCACCTCCTGAGGCGACGCGCCCGGGAAATCCTCCTGCACTTCGAGGCGTTGGACGCCGATGAACGCATGCGGTCCTTCTGTCGTCGTGCCGGCGAGGATCTGGACCTCGAGGAGGGCTGCCTTCGACTCGCCCAGACACGCTTCCCGGAGCTCAATATCGATGCGTACCGGGCGCTGTTGGACGACTGGTCCACCCGGGTCGCCGAATGGCTGCCCGACGACCGCAACGCCGCCGAGGGCGTTCTCAGCGCCGTGCACATGATCCTGTTTCAGCAACTGGGGCTGCACGGGAACGAAACCAATTACTACGAGCCGGAAAACAGCTACGTCAGTTGCGTCATGGACCGGCGCACCGGCAACCCCATCACCCTCTGCACGATCGTCCTGCTTGTCGGTCGTCGACTCAGTCTCCCCCTGGTCGGCATCGGGCTGCCCGCCCATTTTCTGTGCCGCTACCAATCACCCACCAGCCAGGTGTACCTGGACGCCTTCCACGGAGGGCGCTTGCTCAACCGCACCGACTGCGTCGCGTTCGTCAACAAACTGGGGCGGCCGTTTGAGGAGTCATTCCTCCAGCCGGTCAGCCCACGCCGCATGCTCCAGCGCATGTGCATTAACCTGGAGCATGCCTACGAAAACCTCGAAATGCGGAGCGACCTGGTCCGCATCCGCGCCTACCACAGCCTCCTCAATGGCGGTTAATACTTCATGCCGGGGCATTTTGTCTTGGCAGCCGGTCTGCGCGTTCGCCTAGCTTTTCCGTCACCGGATGGAAACCAAACCGGTCATTGAAGTCTCGCGACTGACCAAGCGCTACGGCCGTGTCACGGCCGTGGATGAACTGTCGTTCACGGTCGGCCCCCGCGAAATCGTCGGCTTTCTCGGTCCCAACGGGGCCGGGAAAAGCACGACCATGCGTATCCTGGCCGGTTTCCTGCCCGCATCCTCCGGCTCGGCTCGCATCGCCGGCTTCGATGTGTTCCACCAGTCCGCCGAGGTCCGTCGCCGCATCGGGTACATGCCCGAAAACAACCCCCTGCCGCCGGATATGCGGGTTCGCGAATACCTCAAGTTCCGCGCCCGTCTGAAGGGCCTGTATGGCACCGATTGCCGGCTCCGCGTGGATCTGGTCCAGGAGCTCTGCGGCCTCAAGGACATGGGCCGCCGCATCATCGGCACTCTCTCCAAAGGGTATCGTCAGCGGGTTGGACTCGCCGATGCCCTGGTCCATGATCCCCCGTTGCTCATTCTCGACGAGCCCACCATCGGGCTGGATCCCAACCAGATTCGAAGCCTGCGCCAACTCATCAAGGACCTCGGCCAAAGGCATTCTGTTCTGCTTTCGTCCCACATCCTTCCCGAGGTCGAAATGACCTGCACGCGGGTCCTGATCATGCACCGCGGTCGTGTCCGGGCTGCCGGCACCACCTCCGACCTTCAGGACGCCATGAGCGGAGGCCACCAGGTCGTCGCCGAAATCGAAGCGCCGGAGTCCGATCTCCGGGAATGCTGGGAAACCATGCCCGAAATCGCCTCCTTCAACCTCGCCCCGGCGAGCGGCAACTACATCCGTTGCGCCCTGACCCCGGTCAACGGCGGCGACCTCCGCGACCGGGTCTACGAAGAGACCCGGGTTCATGGCTGGCGCCTGCGCGAGCTGACGTTTTCCCGCCATTCGCTGGAAGACATCTTCGTCCACCTCACCCGGGCAGAACGCACTGAGGAATGAACATCCGCGTCCTCCTGACGTTGTGGCGCCGTGAGGTCTCCGCCACCTTCGCCTCCCTCATCGGCTATGTCGTCATGGCCGCCGTCCTCCTCCTGCTCGGCGTGAGTTTCGTGCTCATCGTCGACGCCCTCCGCGAGCCCAGCGACATTCCCGTCACCGAGCTTTTCTATGGTTCGCTCTTCTTCTGGGTGATCCTTCTGCTCTCCACGCCCATCATCACCATGCGCACCTTCGCCCAGGAGCGCGCCACGGGCACCTACGAGACACTCATGACCACCCCGGTCAGCGACCCCGAGGTCGTGCTCGCCAAGTTCGCCGGCAGCATCACGTTTTACGCCTGTCTGTGGGCCCCGCTCCTGCCCTGCATCCTCGTCGTCCGTCACTACACGTCCGATCCGTCCGCCCTCGATTGGGGCACCGTCGCCAGCACGTACGTGGGCATCCTGTCCCTCGGAAACCTGTACGTCGCCATCGGCCTCTTCGCCTCCGCCCTCACCCGGAACCAGATCATCGCCGCCATCGTCGGTTTGGCCCTCGGTGTCTCCCTCTTCCTGTTGAGTTTCGCCGCCCCAGCCCTCGCCGGGAGAGCCCCCTGGAGCACCTCCATTCTCAAGGAGTTCTCGCTGGTGGAACAAATGTGGGAGTTCGCGCGCGGCGTCGTTGATGTCCGCCATCTCATCTTCCATTCCAGCCTCGCGGCCGTGTTCCTCTTCCTGACCTTCAAGACCATCGAAGCAAGGCGCTGGAGGTGATCCCCATGCTCGATCCCCGCGATTCATCCCCCAGCTTCTCGCGCGCCGGCCGTCTCGCCATCGCCGCCAGCGTGTTCGTGTCCACACTGTCGGTCCTGGCCCTGGCCTTCATGGCCAACTACCTCGCAGCCCACCATGCCCCCAGGTTCTATTGGGGTGCCTCACGCGATTACCAGCTCTCCCCGCTCACCCGCACCGCCCTGCAGACGCTCACCAACCAGGTGCGCGTCACCGTCTTCTTCGATCGGGACCATCCGGTGTATCCCAGCGTTCGCGCCCTGCTCCGGGAATACCGCGCCGTTTCCCCCAATCTCCTCATCGATTACATCGATTACACCCTGCACCCCACGGCGGCGCAGGAGTTTCGCCGCCGCTCCCCGGTTACCCTGCGCAATGAGGATCCAGATCTCGTGCTGTTCGAATTCGGCGGACGCTCCAAAGCCGTGCCCGCTCGGGATCTGCGCGAATACGACACCCGCGCCATCCTCCGCGGCCAGGAGGCCCCACCCATCGCGTTCAATGGCGAGCAACTCTTCACCTCAGCCATCAACGCCGTGTGTGAAGGCAGACCACGCAAGGTCTTCTTCCTTCAAGGCCACGGGGAACACGACCTTCGCGGCGACGCCCCCCAGACCGGCTACCGCAAGCTCGTCGACCAACTCGCCGAGGACAACATCGAGGTCGCACCGCTCAGCCTGAACGGCATGGACGACATTCCCAAGGATTGCGAACTGCTGGTCGTTGCCGGAGCCCAAGAGCGGCTCACCGGCGGGGAGCGTCAGGTCATCGACCGCTACCTTCGTGGCGGTGGTCGATTGTTTGTGCTCTTTGCCCACCGGGCCCTCTCCGGGATGGAAAACCTTCTCGCAGAATGGGGCATCACCGTCGGCGACAGTCTCGTTCTCGATACCGAGAACACTGACAACGGGGTCCTCATCGTCTCGCAGTTCGGCAATCACCCCGTCACCCGCCCTCTTGCGAATTCCAGGCTCTATTTGTTCCTCCCCAGGGCCGTCGATGCCCAACCCGTCGCCAACATCCTGGGAGCTCCGGCCCAGATCAAGCCGCTGCTCCTCTCCGGCACCAACGGGATCGCCGTCACCGCCTTCGCTCCTGATGGCTACCGCCTGAGCGCGGAGGACCGCCGCGGCGCCATCCCGCTCGCCGTGGCCGTCGAACGCGGCTCCGTTCCCGGTGTCGCCGCCTCACTCGGCACCACCCGCATCGTCGCCGTCGGCGAATCCACTTTTCTCGCCAATTCCTTCATCGAACTCGCCGGCAACCGTCATTTCGCCGCCACCGCAGTGAACTGGCTGCTCGACCGATCGCAATTCCTGGGCGGCATCCAACCGTCCCCCATTCACACCTATCAGATCACCATGACACCTTTTCAGGAACGCATGCTACGCTGGTTCCTGCTGGTCATCCTGCCGGGAGGCGTCCTGTCCCTCGGCGTGCTCATCTGGTGGCGACGCCATTGAACCTCCTTCCGCACTCCCCCACCCTCGCATGAATTGGCGTTCCACAGGTTGGCTGGCAGGTGCTGCCATCGCTCTCGCCCTGTTCATCGTCTTCGTTGAACAGCCCGCCCGCCTTGCCCGGAATCGCACCGCCGTGGCGCCCCGTGTGGCACCCCAATTCGATCCTGGCTCCGTCAACGCCATCGCGATCCAGTCGCCAGGACAGCCCGGTTTTACCCTGCTCAAAACCAACGGCCTCTGGCTGATCGCCACCGCCGATCCCCATCCTGCCCAACAACACCTCGTCGAGGGACTGCTCCAACGCGTTGCCGCGCTCCGCGGATATTCGGTGCTAACGCCCGCAGAACTCCGCGAACGCCCGCAGGCCGCCGCCGAATTCGGCCTCAACCCCGCGTCCTCCACCATTACCTTCCTCTCACCGTCAGGCCCAACCGAACTCCTGCTCGGCGTTCGAAGCGTCCAGGGCTCCCAGGTCTACTGCCAGCTGGTCGGTGTGCCAGGCATCTTCGCCGCCGACGCCGATCTCGCCGACCTCCTCCCAACCCAGCCGCGCGGCTGGCGGGAGACGACCCTCATCCCGCTGGATCGCCTGGTCTTCGATCGCATCCGTGTGGATCCGCAGGGCGCACCCTTCACCCTCGCCCGAAATTCCACCAACGGACTCTGGAGCCTCATCGAACCCAGGAACGCCCGCGCCGACCCCAACCGTGTGGGCATCCTGATCCGCCAACTCGGCTTCATGCAGATCCGGGATTTCATCGCCCCCACCTCGGCGCCACCGCCGGAGTTGACAGGCCTCAAGCCACCCCGCCTCACGGTCAGCCTCGCCCGAGGCAGCAACGAAGTGTTTGGCGTTTCATTCGGCCACACCATCACCAACGCCCCGGCACTCTACGCCCAACGCCCCGGCGAAACCGACCTTCTGACCGTCCCGTCGGAGGCTGCCGAGCTTTTGCGCATCTCCTACAAGGACCTGCTGGATCGCCGTATCCTGCGCTTCGAACCCGCCTCCCTCCGGGAAATCGAGTTTTCCGGCCGTGACGCGTTCCGGCTCACCCGCCTGCCCACCGGCTGGCGACTCTTCCCCGGCGACCTCCCCGCCGACGGCACCCTCGTCGATCGCCTGCTCGCCGGCCTTTCCGTCCTGGAAATCATCGATATCGCAAAGGAGGTCGTCACCGATCTCGATCTATCCACCTACGGTCTGGCACCGCCGGCCGGCCGGCTCGTCCTGCGAACCAAACCCGGCGACACCAATGACGTGGTTGCGCTCCTCGAAATCGGCGGGCTTAAGGACAACCGCCAGTTTGCCCGCGTTCAGGGAGAGCAACCGGTCTACCTCCTGAATCCCGCCGACCTGGAGGCTGTTCCCACCGCTCCCTGGCAACTCCGGGACCGCACGGTGTGGCAGTTCGAATCCACCCAGGTCTCCGCAATCACCATCAAGGATGCCAACCTGGAATGGACCCTCCGACGACAGGGCACCAATGACTGGTCCGTCCCCCCGGGGCTTCGCAATGAAATCAACCCCTTCGCTCTGGAGGAAGCCCTCCATGTCACCGGCTCCTCCCGCGCCCTTTCATGGGTGGCTTCCGGAGATGCTCGACACGCCGCCCTCGGAATCGGCCGTGGACCGGAACTCACGCTCGAGTTGCGCGGCAACACCTCCACGAATCAGCTCCGCGTCGCATTCGGAAAGCGCAGCCCCGCCGGAAATCGGTACGTCGCCACCACACTTTCGGATGGCTCCCAGCTGACCTTCGAACTACCCGGCGACGCCTGCGACGATCTCCTGCGGGAACTCGGGATCCTGGAGCCCACTTCCCCACTCTGAGTTCATGGCGAATCCAGGTCCCACCCGACGAACTCCCTGGGCTTGGTGCCGGTGCAGCTTCCGCATCTGCCGGATTCTTGTCCTCAGCCTGGTTTTCCTCCTGCTCGCCGGCCTCACCTGGCTGCGGTTGTTCGGACTCCCTGATTTCCTGCGCCTCCAACTCGTCGATGAACTTGCCCGTCGAGGCATCGTCGCCAACTTCAGATCCCTCCACTTCCACTGGTTCCGCGGACTCGTCGCGGAGGACCTTCGGGTGGCCTGGGGTGGCACCAACAATCCGGGCGTGTCCATCCAGATCGCCGAAGCCGATCTCGACGTCGCCCCCCCCTTGTCCTGGAGGAATCGGGCCAGCCTCCTTCGCGGGTTCAGCGTCCGAAGCGGCAGCGTCTCCCTCCCCCTCCTGGTATCCAACGAACCACCGGTCAGCCTCAGGCTCGACGACATCTCCGCCCAAATTCGCTTTCGACCCGGAGATCATTGGGAAATTCCGCGCCTTGCCGCCCGCCTTGAGGGACTTCAGTTCGAGCTGAGCGCCGACATCACCAACACCGCCGCGCTTCGTCGGCCTTCCGCCAAACCAACGGCCGACCCGAGCGCCAGGGAACGCACCTTGCGGCTCGTCCGGGGATTTGTTCGGGAACTGCGGGCCCTGACCAACGCCAGTGCTGCCACCATTTCCGTCCATCTGAACGTGGACGGGGAACACCTGCCCGCCACCCACGGCGACCTCTTTGTCGCGGTGCCGTCTGCCAACACGCCCCGCGGAAACTTGCTGGGCCTGCGGTTCTCCACCCGCGTCCAACCACCGCCGGAGCCTGGCCAGGCTTCTTCGGCGTCGGTCATTCTGGAACTTGGTGAGCTGCAAACCCCGCAAGGCGGCCTTAGCCAGCTCAGTTTCCGCGCCCAACTCGCCGGCACATCCGTGCCATCCATCGTGACCAACGCCACCTGGGATGCCCGGGTCGATCACGTCTTCCTCCGCGGCTTCCGCGCCCGCAGCGCCACGCTTTCCGGAACGACCCAAATTCCCGCCGTGCCGGACCTTCGCCACGCCCAGCTCGACACCCAGCTTCAAGGCCATGCCAACCGACTGGAAATCGGCCGGGGTAAACACGAACCCATCACGGTCCACGCCCCGAGTTTCGGGATCCACCTGCGCGCCGCGCCCGCCCAGCATCAACCCCAGCAGCTCGACGGCACCCTGTCCGCCGGCTCCATCACCGACCTGCTGGGAACCACCGGCCCCGCCAGAATCCAGTTCGCGCTCGAGTCAATCTCCGCGACAAACGCCCCATCACCCCCGCCCCCCGAACTCGGCCCATGGATCACTGCCTGGCCTCTCGCCGGCCACCTGGATGTCCAACTCACCGACGTCCGATCCTCCAGCCTCGCCATCGACGAATTCCGTACGGTCCTCGACTGGAAGGCGCCGCGCCTCGTCATTCGTGAAATCGACGCCACCCTCCACCAGGGACGTCTTCGAGCCCGCGGAGATCTCAACGTTCTGTCCCGACTCGCCACGGTGACCGCCGAATCCACGTTCGACCTCCACAGCATCGATCCCCTGCTGGGCCCCCGCAGCCGCGAGAATTTTCTCCGTTACCAGTGGTCGAATCCCCCCTGGGTGGAGGCGCAGGCCCACGTCACACTTCCCCCCTGGAACACCCCGGACGTCGACTGGGACACCGTGGTGAAGCCCACCGTCCGCGTCGACGGCCGGCTCAAGGTGGGCGCCGGAAGCTTCAAGGGCATCCCCTTTGATGAGGCCGTTTCTTCCATCTCCTTCGACGGTGCCAACTGGCGTCTGCCCGATCTGCGCACCGCCCGTCCGGAGGGCCGCCAGGAAATTGCCATCGACTACAACGAGGACACCCGTGAGTACCGGATCGACGCCCGTGGACGAGTTTTTCCAACTGTGCTGAAACCGGTGCTCGGCGACCAAAGTGCCGAGATCGTGGACCTTTTCGAGTTCCGAAGCCCGGTCGATGCGGTCGTTACCGTTTGGGGCCCCTGGACCGAGGGAACCCGGCAGGCCATCCATGGCACGATCAACGCCACCAATTTCACCTTCCGCTCCCAGCGCTTCGACCAACTGGAGGCCGTCGTCGGCTACACCAACCGGTTCCTCACCGCTTCCCCCGTCCGGCTGACGCGGGACACCGGCGAAGCCGTCGCCGAGGGAGTCGGGTATGACTTTGCGGACGACCGACTCTGGCTCACCAACGCCATCAACACCATCGACCCCAACGTCGCCGCGGCGGCCATCAGTCCGTCCTTCCCCGAAAAGCTGGTTCACTACCGCTTCGCCACCCCGCCGAGAATCCACGCCAACGGGACGCTCCGCCCCCGGGATACCGAGTCGGCGGACCTCACCTTTTCCATCCGCGGAGGTCCCTTCGAATTCTGGCGCCTCAAGGCGGACACCATCGAAACCGATCTGCTCTGGAAGGGCTCCACCCTCACGTTCACCAACGTCAGCGCCCGGTTCTTCGACGGGACCCTCGCCGGAAACGCCTTCTTTGATCTCACCAATCCGGACGACGGTTTGTACCGCTTCGACGCCCAGATTCGCCAGGCTGAGCTTGGCAAGCTTCTCCGCCACGCATCCCTCGGACGAACCAACGTCGCCAGCGGCCAGCTCGATCTGGATCTCCGCGTCGACTCAGCCCGTACCGCCGATCTGTATTCCTGGAACGGCAGCGGTCGTGCCGCACTTCAGGACGGCCTGTTGTGGGATGCCCCCATCTTTGGCTTCGTCAGCCCGGTCTTCAACGCGGTGATGCCAGGCCTGGGGAACAACAAGGCGCGGGCCGCCGAGGCCACCTTCACGCTCTCCAACAGCGTCATCCATACCCGGGACATGACGATTGACTGCCCTCCGGCCAAGCTGTTCTACCGAGGCAACCTGGACTTCGATCAGAGGGTCGATGCAAAGGTCGAAGCGCAAATCCTGGGAAACTTCACCCCCATGGGGCCCCTGTTCGGCCTCATCCTCCGTCCTCTCACCAAGCTTTTTGAATTCCGCGTCACAGGAACACTTTCCGACGTGAAAGCCGAACCCCTCTACATCCCCAAATTTCTACTGCTTCCCCTTCAGCCCCTCCGCTTCATCTTCGGCTTGTTCGGCAACGGCGACACTTCCGGCCGCCACCCGCCCACCAACACCCAGCCGGAGATTCCCATCGCCCCGGAATCCGAATCTGACCTCAACGGCCCGCCCTCCCCTTAGCGGAAGCATGCAGTCGGGAGGGAAGTGATGGCGCAGCAGATTCTTGGGCAAGACGAGGAGTGAGCGAGGCGCGCATCGGAACGGAGATGCGTAACGAGCAAACGACGAAGCTCTTGCACAAGAAGATCAAGCCAGCACGACCGATCTG
>CAUJJW010000360.1 GCA_963205105.1 Verrucomicrobiota bacterium
GCGGAGGAATTCCCAGTCGAAGGCCTGGACGATCAGGTGATTGATCAGGCCGCGCTGGTGGAGGAGATCGGCAAGGGTCTGGGGATCGCCGGCTTTGCGTTCGATGAGGGTGACGCCGCGTCCCTGGATGAACTCCAGGGCGTCGAGCAGGGTGGGGACGCGTTCCTCAGGGAAAGGAGGTTGAAACTCAGTACCGGCGGGAAGCGAGACGAGTTCGGCGGCGTCGCGCGAATCCACCCGGATGCCCTTGGCCTGCCAACGGCGGGTGGCGTCGGTGGTGCGGTCGAGGGTGCCGTCATGAATGACGATGGGCACGCCATCGCGGGAGTGGTGGTAGTCGAGTTCGACGAGGTCGGCGCCGGCGGTGAGGGCGTGGCGGAAGGATGCGAGGGTGTTTTCGGGGGCGAGAGCCGCGTAGCCGCGATGGCCGATCACCAGCGGGCGCTTCAAGGCGAGCAACGCGTGAGCGGGGAGGGGTGAGGGCGGGGATGCGGCGGATGCGGCCATCGGCGGTAGGGTGAGGATCAGGAGGAGGGAGAGCACGAGCAGGGGCATGGGCAAGAGGCCCGGAGGGCCGACAGAACAGAAGCCCATGGCGTCAGCCATGGGTGGGGCGTGTCGAGGGATAGGGAGCCCCGGAGGGGCGGTTAGAATCGGAGACGGGCAGCGCGTCACCGACAGGGCAGGTGGGTTGGAAGCTCGACGCACAGGCTCTGATCGCCCCGTCCGGGGCTGATTCCATGCTCCATGGTTTACCCACGGCTCACGCCGTGGGCTAGGGTTCTGGCGCCACTCCGTGGCTGGCATGATGGGCTCCATCAATGGATGAGTTGGAATTCCGGGAGCATGGCCACGGACCACAGCAGATCCTCGATGCCGGCGGGCTGCGCCGGGTTGCCGACCAGCGAGGCCGCCAGCGTGGCTTCCCGCGGGGAAGGGGAACGACCCAGGCCCTGTTCAAAGATGGCCCGCACGGCGGCGGCACCGTCCGTGGAATTTCCGGCGATCTTGGCCGCCCCACGTTGGAGGATGTCGGCGAGGGTTTTGCCATTGGTCAGTTCCAGCATTTGCAGGGTGGTGGCGGTGGGGGTGCGGGTGCTGGTGACTTGTTCCCGGTTCGGACGCCCCAGGGCGAGGGTAAGCGGGTCTGCGTTGACCAGGGAGGCGCGGACGGTGCCGTAGGCGGCCCGTCCGTGGACGGCTTCCGCGAAGCGCGGTCCGACATTCCACGGGGCCATGCCGGCAGGGCCGAGGAACTGAGCCTTTGCCCAGGCCGCATCGTTGAAGTCCGCCTTTTGCCAGCCTTCCACGCGGTTGGTGGAGCTTTTCCAGGAGGCGTCGCTGGCGAAATCCCACTGTTGTCCGACAACGGTGTTGGTGCGGTTGGGCGAAGGGGCTTCGCTGCGCAATCGGGCGTAGAACAACACGCCGGCTGGATTGAGGCCTTCACCCCCGTTGGTGGCTTCGAGGGCGAACACGTTGGCGCCGGTCTGCAGCAGGGACGAGAGGTCGATGATGCTCGTTTCGTTCCAGGAGATGTCGTTGACCTTGCGGGCGGACTTTCCGTTCACCCAGAGGCGATGGGCGTTGTCGGCATGGACGAACGCGATGGCGTCCCCGGGTTTCAGGGGGAGGTCGATGGTTTTGCGGAAGTAGACCGTCTGGGGTGGGGCGCCTTGAGCGGCGTGGGGATCGGACCAGATCCAGCCGGCGTCGGCGGGCAGCTCCTGGGCGGAGCCCTTTTCGAAGAGCAGTCCATCGAGGCCGCCCTCGGGTTTTTCGTGCCAGATGCCGGTGAGTTGGGCGAGGGCGTCGCGGAACTGTTCCGCCGACAAGCGACGGACGGCAGGTCCGCGAAAGACGAGGTTGGCGTCCGGTTTCTCGGGCACGTCGACTGCCGGCAGCTGGTAGGCCTGGGAAGTGAGGATGACCTGAAGGGTGTGCTTGAGGTTGTAGCCATGGGCGACCAGGTCTTCGGCGAGCCAGTCGAGCAGGTCGGGATTCCAGGCCGGGTTCTGCATCACATCGACGGGTTCCACGAGGCCGCGTCCGAGCAACCGGGCCCACAGGCGGTTGACGATGGTGCGGGAGAGACGGCCGTTGCGGGGGTCGGTGACGAGCCTGGCGAGTTGGGCGATGCGCTCGGCCTTGGGGGCGTTGTCATCGATGGACCCGAGCTCGGGAAAGAGGAACTGAGTGGGGGCGTGTTTGCCGAGAGGCTTGTCGCACTGGACCATTTCCAGCTTCTCGTTCGCATAGATGCCGGCCATGCCGTAGGCGTCGGAGAGTTGCCAGTCGTCGATGAAACTGTCGTGGCAGGAGGCGCACTTGAGGTTCACGCCGAAGAACACCTGGGCGATGTTTTGCGCGGCCTGCATTTGCGGGGTCTGGGAGGCGTTGACGGCGCCGCGCCAGACAATGCCTTTGGTGAACCCTTTGGCGGGGCCATCGCCGGGATTGACCAGTTCACGGACGAAGGCGTCGTAGGGCTTGTTGTCGCGCAGGGCGGTGTAGAGCCATTGAGAGATGGATTCGCGGCCACCATCGATGTAACCGGTGCCGCGGTAGTCGTTGCGCAGGATGTCATTCCAGAAGGTGAGCGCGTGCTGGGCGTAGCGCGCGTTGTCAGCGAGCAGAGTCTGGATGAGGGCCTCACGGCGGTTGGGTCGGGGATCGTCGAGGAAGGCCTGGACCTCGGTGGGAGTGGGGAGGAGACCGACCACGTCCAGGTAGGCGCGGCGGGCGAAGGTGCGGTCGTCGACGGGTGCCGGCGGAGTGATGCTGTGCTTGGCGAAGTAGGCGCTGAGGAAGCGGTCGACGGGATGGGTCAGATCGCCTGAGGCAGGCGGGGGTTCAGGTCGGCGCGGTTCGAAATGGCGATGGGGTTCCTTGGCGAAGGAGACGCCGGCGTCCCAGGTCACGCCCTGATCGATCCAGGCGCGCAGGAGGCTGACTTCATCGGCGGTGAGGCGGGTGCCCTTGTCGGGCATGACGAATTCGGGATCGAGACCGGAGACGAGATGAATGAGGTAACTGTCGCGACTGTTGCCAGGGAGGACGGCGGGTCCGGAATCGGCGGGGGCCAGGAAGGCTTCGCGGTTGTCGATGCGAAAGCCGCCCTTGGCCTTGCCGCGGCCGTGGCACTTGGCGCAGCTGGCGTTGAGAATGGGTTGGATGTCCTTGGCGAAGTCGACGGTGCGCGTGGCTGGCGGTGGGAGTTGCGCGAGTTTTTCCGGCGCCAGCTTGGCGAGTGCAGCGAAGGGAAGGGCCACCATCCCGAGGGCGAGGGACAGCGCGAACGATCTCACATCGGACATGGGCTGAGGTTATCGGCGAAGCGGGGCGGGCGTGCCAAGCAAAACGAGGCTTTGAAAGGGCGTGAGTTCTTCATCTGGTTCAGCGACGCGACTCCCCAAGGACGCCTCCCGGGTTTTGCTGGAGTCGGCACTTGATTCTTATCTCGGTAAGTCCAGGCTTACTCGTGTCATGCAGGCGACGATTTCCAGCAAAGGCCAGTTGGTCATTCCGGAGGCACTTCGCGAACAGGCCCGGCTCCAGCAGGGCGACCAGGTGGATATTGGCTATTGCGACGGCCTCATTGTCCTGCGCAAGCGACAGCCGCTGACGCCGGCCCGTGTGCGGGCTTTGCTGGGAGGAGGCCGACACTTGCCGGAAATGACGCCTGCCGACAGCGGCGAGGTCTCCGAGATGATTCGTGCTGTCCGTCGTGAACGTCGGGGCTCCAAACCGTGACGCGTGTCGTCCTCGACACCAACGTCGTGGTCAGCGCCTGTTTCTGGCGTGGCCCCTGCTGGGAATGTCTGGAGGCTTGGTCCAGGGGAGAATTCACCGCGCTCGTGAGCCCGCCCATGCTGACGGAATATGCTGAGGTGTTTGAGAGGCTGCGGCAGCGGTATCCCGACAAGGCTTGTGTCGATTGGGTATCCGCGTTGCGGGACGATGCTGAACTCGTTTTTCCCGCCTTGAAGATTCCCGATGCTTTTGAGGATCCGGATGACGCGATTTTTGCCGAAACCGCCGTGGCTGGGGAGGCGGACTACCTGGTCAGCGGCGACAAGGGACATGTCCAGGCAGTCGGTGAAGTCCGAGGTATTCCGGTGGTGTCGCCCCCGCGATTTCTGGAAGTCCTCAATGCCGCAGGCGGTTAAGCCACTTGCGGAGCCGCGGCTTCGTGATGACGGATGACAGATGACGGATGACGGATGACGGATGACGGATGAGGGCAATGGTGATTTCCTCACCCCGCTCCGCGCGGTCGAGGAGCCAAACGAAAGGCGCGGAGGGCGGGGAACGTGCGAGCGTTCCGGATGCCACTCCGCGCCAGGCCGCGGTTCTGGGTGGGGTTGGAAGAGGAGGGGGGATCGGGGAACCCGATCGCCTCGCGTGTCGTCAGTCGAAGGCGTGACCGGAGCAGCAGAGCACGTTCTTGAGCTTATGGCGCACGAGTTCCTTCACCAGCTTGCGGGCGGGGATGAGGTACTTGCGCGGGTCGAACTCCTTGGGGTTCTCGAAGAGGGCTTTGCGAATGCCGGCGGTGAAGGCCAGGCGGAGGTCGGTGTCGATGTTGACCTTGGTGCAACCGGTGCGGCGGGCGATTTCGATATCCGCTTCGGGAACGCCGGCGGTGTCTTCGCCGAGGGTGCCGCCGAACTTGTTGATCTCCTGGGCGAGATTCTTGGGAACGCTGGAGGCTCCGTGGAGCACCAGCGGGTAATCGCCGAGGTTGGCGTCCATCAGGGCCTTTTTGATCGCCTTGAGGCGCTCGATGTCGAGGTGTTGCTCGCCCTTGAATTTGTAGGCGCCGTGGCTGTTGCCGATGGCGATGGCGAGGGAATCGACACCTGACTGGCGGACAAACTGAACCGCTTCCTCGGGGTGGGTGTAATGGCCGCCGCTGCTGAACCCGCCGCCTTCTTCACCTTCGTCGAACTGGGCGCCGACGAGATGGCCGAGTTCGCCTTCGACGACGGCGCCATGTTTGTGGGCGTAGTCGACGACTTTTTTGCAGATTTCGACGTTTTTGTCGAAGGCCTCGTGGGAGGCGTCGATCATGACGCTGGTGAAGCCTTCATCGATGCATTCCTTGCAGAGTTCGAAGGTGTCGCCGTGGTCGAGATGGACGGCGATGGGGACGGTGGAGACGCTGACGGCAGCTTCGATCAGTTTGCGAAGGTAGACCGGGTTGGCGTAGGAACGCGCGCCGCGGGAGATCTGAAGAATGACGGGGGCCTTCTCCTCTTCGCAGGCCTCGATGATGGCCTGGATGAGTTCCATGTTGTTGACGTTGAAGGCGCCGATTGCGTACTTGCCTTTGAGTGCCTTGGCAAAGAGCTCTTTGGTCGTGGTCAGTGGCATATTGGGCTTCCGGATGGGTGACTGGGGGCCTGGTGGGCCCTTGCGTCGGCGGGAGGTATAGCCGGGGGTGGGCGGGGCTGGAACGGCAAAATCGAGGGGGGGTGACGTGCGGATTGTGCTGGTGGGTGGGGGTGTGGCACGGTCCCGAACCGGATGAGCGACGTGAAGCCATGGGTTCCCGAGCTGTCGATTCCCGCCGATTTGGACACCTGGAAACGTCAACGGGACGTGATTCGCGGCACCCTGTGGCGACTTTTGGGGGACTTGCCGGCGCGGCCAACCCTGGAAGGGATGAAGGTGCGGGTGTTGGGTCGGGAGGAAACTGCGGACTACGTGGTGGAACGTTTTCAGTTCGAGAATGGGGCTGGAGCGAAGGTTCCGGGAGTGACAGTGGTGCCGAAGGGGCGCAGCGGCCGGATGCCGGGAATTCTGTACTGCCACTGGCACGGCGGGGAGTACGACGGCGGCAAGCGGGAGTTGTTCGAAGCGAAGCACACGCCGGAGATACCGGCGGTGGCGCTGGCGCGGCGCGGTTACGTGGTGGTGGCCATAGACGCATACTGTTTTGGGGAACGGAACGGTCAGGGGCCGGGCTCGTCTGAGAAAGGCGGGGCGGGGGAACTCACGGCAAGCAAGTTCAACCTGTGGTTGGGGCGTTCGCTGTGGGGGATGATGCTGCGGGACGATCTGCTCGCGCTGGACTACCTGGCTTCTCGATCCGACGTGGATGCGTCGCGATTGGGGGTGACGGGGATTAGCATGGGGGCGACGCGGTCCTGGTGGCTGATGGCTTTGGACGAGCGGCTGAAGGCGGGGGTGGCGGTGGCCTGTCTCACGCGGTACCAGGACCTGATCGAGGCCGGGATGATGAAGGCGCACGGCATTTATTACTACGTGCCGGGGATGTTGCAGCACTTCGACACGGAGGCGGTCCTCGGACTGATCGCACCGCGTGCCGCCCTGTTCTTGACCGGCGACCAGGACGGGGGATCGCCGGTGGCGGGCATTCGGAAGCTCGAAACCATCGTGGGGGGGATCTATCGGTTGAGCGGGGTGCCGGAACGGTTCGAGAGCCGGATTTATGAGGGTCTGGGGCATGTGTACACGCCGGACATGTGGCAACGGATGCTGGCCTGGATGGACCGGCATGTGCGGGGAGTCTGAATCGCGAGAGTCCGGGAAAGGGAGTGAGGACCATGGCAGGCGAGGTGTTTGCGACGACCCACTGGAGTGTTGTTTTGACGGCGCGGGAGGCGGGAGGCGGGGAGTCAACGCGTGCCTTGGAAACATTGTGCCGCACCTATTGGCCTCCCCTCTATGCCTGGCTGCGGCGCCAAGGTCATGCCCCGGCCGATGCCGAGGATCTGGTGCAGGGGTTTTTTGAAGGATTTCTGGGGCGCAATTCCCTGAACGAGATCGGTCAGGAAAAAGGACGATTCCGATCCTTCCTCCTGGCGTCGCTTCGGCATCATCTCCTGACGACCCGTCGCAATGAGCGAACGCAAAAACGCGGAGGCGGCCTGGTGCCGCTGTCCCTGGAGGATCCCGCGGTCGTGGAACGCTGTGAAGCGGCGTTGATGGGAGAGCCGGCGCCGGAGGCGGTGTTCGACCGGGTCTGGGCGGAGACCATCCTGGAGCGGGCGCTTCGCGGAGTCCGGGAGGAGTACGAGACCAGTGGTCGGGCCGCGTTGTTCGATCGGGTGAAGGAGTGGTTGGTGAGGGAAGCCCGGCCTGGGGACTATGCGGCAGCGGCGCCAGGATTGGGGATCTCCGAGGGGGCCCTGTCGGTGGCCGTCCATCGTCTGCGGACCCGCTTTCGCAGCCGGGTGCGAGCTGAAGTGTCGCAGACCGTGGCGACGCCCGGGGAGGTGGACGATGAGGTGCGATACTTGTCGCGGATTCTAACGAAGGCGTAATCGGTGACCGAAAACGGTTCTGCATGGGATGAACGACATGGCTGGCACATCCCCACGGTGCTCAGGGTGCGGCGTGCCCTTGGCGGCAGGCGGCATTGATGGCTTTTGCCGGCAATGTTTGGGGGCGGTCGGATTCGGTGAGGCGGAGGAATTTCGTGAGGACGGAACCGGCTTCGAGCCTGGGGCGGGGCTGGGGCGACTCGGGAACTACCGATTATTGGGCGAACTGGGTTCGGGCGGGATGGGGGTGGTGTACCGGGCCAGGCAGGCGGGCCTGGATCGCGATGTGGCCCTGAAGGTCCTTCGCTTGGGTCCGCTGGCCGGGGACGAGGGGCATCGGCGATTCCGTCAGGAAGCGGCGGCGGCGGCGGCTTTGAAGCATCCCAACATCGTCACGGTTTACGAGGTGGGGGAAGTGGACGGGCACGCCTTCTTGTCCATGGAACTGGTGGAAGGCCGGACCTTGGCGGAGTGCGTTCGTGAGGGGCCGCTCGTTCCGGAAGTGGCGGCGCGCTATCTGGCGTCGATTGCCGATGCGGTGGCGACGGCCCACGCCCAAGGCATCGTGCACCGGGATCTGAAGCCGGCGAACGTCCTGATCGATGCCTTGGATGCGCCGCGAGTGACGGATTTTGGGTTGGCGAAACGTTTCGATGAGGCTGGTTCGCCGTCGGGTTGGAAGGAGGCAACCCGAACCGGACAGGTGTTGGGGTCGCCGGGCTACATGCCTCCGGAACAGGCGGATCCGGCCCGGGGCGCGGTGGGATTTCCGGCGGACATCTATGCGATGGGGGCTTTGCTCTACCATCTGGTGACCGGTCGCGCGCCGTTTGCCGCGGCCACGGTGACCGCGACGATCGCCCAGGTTTTGAGTGACGAGCCGGTCCCTCCGCGGCGGTTGAATTCCGGCATTCCTGCGGATCTGGAAACCATCTGTCTCAAATGCCTGGCCAAGGAACCCGGGCGCCGGTACGCGACGGCGCACGCCTTGGCGGAGGATTTGCGCGCGTTTCGGGATCGGCGGCCCATTCAGGCACGGCCCGTGAGCGTGGTTGAACGCCTTGTGCTCGGGTGCCGGCGGAAGCCGGTTCTTGCGTCGTTGATCCTGGCCCTCGGGGTGGTCGGGACGGCGGGTTTGGCCGGGGTCCTGTGGCAGGTGCAGGCCAACCGACTGAACCTGTACGCCGCGGACCTTCGGCTCGCCTCCGAGGCGGTGAATGTGGGGGATCTGGGGCGCGCCCGGGAACTTCTCCTGGCGCACGATCACGGACCGGGCTTGGGGCGTGGCCCGGCCGATTTCGTGAGGCGCTACCTGCTGGGGCGTGCGAACGGCGACGGCGCGCGCACCATGGGCGAGCACCCGTGGATTGTCGGGGCGGTGGCGTGGTCACCGGACGGTCGTTGGGTGGCGAGCGCGTCGGTGCCGTCCGGGACCGTCGAAGCGGACCTGCGTCTTTGGGATCCCGGGCGGCCCGGGGCGGGGCCGGTCGTGTTGACGAATGTGGGAGCCCGGGAACTCGGCTGGTTTCCGGATTCGAAACGGCTTCTGGCGATGCATCACGACGGCGTGGCGCGGATTTGGGATGGGGTCGAGCGTCGTGTGATCCAGTCGTTTCCGGCGCGCAGCGGCGCGTTGTCGCAGGATGGCCGGTGGCTGGCCCTGTGCGAAGGCAACCCGGTCGCCTGGGAAGCGTATCTTCCCGGGGATGGCCCGGTCCGGATTCGCGATCTTCAAGAGGAACGGGAAACGGTTCTCCCGTCGGCGCGTCTGGTAACGATGTCGGCGGATGCCGCGTGGATCGCGACATCGGACCTCACGAATCGAGTCTCGATCTATGAACGGGAGCGGGGCGTCCTGGTTCGGGAACTGACGTCCGAAGACAATGTTTGGGCTCTGACGTTCTCGCCCGATGGTGAGATGCTGGTGGCCACGGGTTTCACGGCGGATGTGCGGGTCTGGCGATGGCGTCACGATGGTCCTGCGCCGGAACGATGGAAAGGGCATCTGCGCTCCACCTGGCGATGCGCGTTCAGCCCGGATGGCCGCCGCCTGGTGACCACCTCATCGGATCAAACCTTGCGCGGATGGGATGTCCGCGACGGCTCGCCGAAAGGTGTGTGGCACGGGCACGGGAGCGAGGTGTGGGCGGTGGCGTTTCGGCCCGACGGGGCGGAAATGGTCAGCGGGAGCAAGGATCGGACCCTGTTGGCCTGGAATACCCACCCCCCCGAGACGGGCCGCACCTGGGAGGGGGCTGCGTTTGCGCCGACCTTTTTCAGCGGGGACGGTCAGCGCCTGGTGGCGGGGAGTCGTACCGATCCGACGCGCGCGGTCCTGCATCGGGTCTCGGATTCCGGAGCCGCGATGGACGGGGGCGCGGAAGGCGTGAGCGAGAGCCTGCCTGAGGCGATGGGCATTCCGGTCGGCTTTGTGGACGGGGAATCAGAGGTCCTGGCGGTCCAGGGATTTCAGGTGAGGACGTGGACCCGTCGGGGAGGCCTTCGCGAGGGGCCGGTCCTGGAACATGGCGAGAGTGAGGAGGCGCCGGTTCAATGGACGCTGGTGGGCCGGGACGGTTCCGGGTTGGCGGGAGCGGGGCCGGGGTGGGTCACGGTTTGGGATCGGTGGAGTGGTCGGGTGAGTCAGCGGTTTCAGGCTCCGGGCCTGGTGCCGTGGGGTCTCCGAGCGACACGGGATGGCCGGTGGTTGGCGGTGGTGGCGGGCGAGCGGGGGATTTGGCTGGTCGATCTGAAGCGAGGCAGGGAGGTCTGGGTCAGGGGGCATCGGGACATGGTGAAAGACGTGGCGTTCTCCTGGGATTCGACGCGGTTGGCGACGGCGAGCGTGGATGCGACCATCAAGGTCTGGAGTCTGCCGGAGGTGCGGGAGATTGGGATGCTGCGGGGACACATGTCGGAAGTGACGGCCGTGGCGTTTTCGCCGGACGGGTTGACCTTGGGATCGAGTGAATTGGGGCATGGCTTGCGGTTTTGGCATCTTCCCACTCTGAGGGAAGTGGCACTCATCCCCATGGTGAACGTGGGCGAATGGATCGCCTTTTCGCCGGATGGCCGGTCTTTGGGGGTACGCGTGGAAGGCGGCGAAGTGCGGCTGCTCCGCGCCCCGTAGGATCCCAAGCCCTGGTTGGGTGTAATCGCGGTGGGGAAACCGTTCTTCATGGGGTGGTGCCTCGATTGTCTCCACGTTCGGTTGCCGTCCTCGCCGTGCTGGCTGGGGTCTTCCTTGGGTCGACGGGGTTGTCGGTTCGTGCGGATCCGGGGGGCAGTCCGGGGTTCGAGCTCAGTGGAAAATTGTTCTTCGGCGAGATCGAGACCCGGTTCACCGAGGTGGGGAACGACCCCCGGGAAGGGCAGGCGCCGAATCCGGATTTTCCCGACGACGGTTTTCAGTCGGTGTTGCAGGTGTTGAACCAAAGCGGGCGTCTGCCGGGAGTGGATGGATTGACCTTTGGGGATGGATCGGCGTTGCCGGTGCATGTATTTGCCAACGGGGATGCGCTGTTTCTCGGTCCGGGGGCCGTGGTGCTGGAAGGCTCGGTCAACGGATCGCATCGGGTGGGCGGCGTGCGGCTTCGGTACGCCCGGCTTCAGCTGTCGACCCAGGGTTTGGCGGCGTTGGATGCCGCGGCGATGTTTCCGGCTGGAAGCGGGTTTGCGGCGGACGGAACCACTCGCTTGCTGGAAGGACAGCTCCCGCTGGGCGTCATTCCTTTGAACGAGACGCTCCGGCCCAAGGCGGAGGAACTGGGCTTGGCTGCCGCGGACGTGGGTTTGGCGTCGCTATGGTTTCACCATGAACAGCTGCCGGTGCGTTTGGAGACGGATCGCATCGCTTGGAAGGTGAGTGATGGAGCCTTCGAAATCCTGGACGGACGCTGGGAATTCGTTCGCGGTGCGGAAATGGCCTTTTTGGAGGCGCGCGCGGCCGTTCTGTCGCAGAACCAGATTCTTCGCTGGTCGAACGATCATGGATTCCGCGATGCGCGCGGTTTGGGCGGCAATCCGGTTCGATTGACGGTGGATGCCAAGGGGCGCGGGCATCTGGATGCCACGGTGGAGATGCGGGGAACCACCGATTGGATCGCGCATTTCCCCGCTGGTGTTCGCATTCCGATGCGTGACGCGTTGATGGTCGTGAGCGACGGGAACATCAACACGACCGCGAGCCGTATGGATCTCGTGCCGAACGAGGCGATTCCGATGGCGTACCGGCAGGGTTGTCCCGACGGCGGTTGTGCGGGCGACGCCCTCGCGTTGGTGGATCTGTCGTCCCCGGATGGCACCATGACCTGGACCCCGGACGGGGGATTCCAGGGGGAGGTCGATGTGCGCGGACCTGGACCGGGTCCGTTCTCCCTGGCGTGGGGTGCGCTGGGGGGAGATCGCTTTGCCCATTCGGTGGATGGTTGGGCGGCGGGGCGGTTGGGGGTGTCGGGATTCGTCTTGAAGGGCGAGGTGGTGGCGGGGTTGAGGCAACGAGGCGACGCGCCTGGCGCCCTGCTTTTGTCGGGGGCTCGTCCGCCGAAGGTGGAGGCGGCGCCGGTGATGGAACGCCCCCAGGACCCGGAGTACGCGGAGGGACAAGGTGACTACGCGGGATTGAACCTTCGGCTGGGGGCGGACGGTGAGGGGCAGGCGGTGAGTCATCTGGCGGGCCAACGCGTGCCGGCCGTGGGCACCTATGCGATGCGAGCGGGAACGAAGTATTACCTTCGACCTGCGGGGGTCAGCGGACGGCACCAAGCGGTGACTGAATCGTTTCCCCGGGATCTGAGACTCTACGGATTTCGCACCTCGCTGGACGGGTTGCGGCTGAGCTATCTCGACAACGCGGTGTTGGAGAGTGCAACCGACGGCGGATTGGCGGTGCCGTATCCGAGCGATTTCATCCAGGAATTCGCCAGCTTGCGGCTTCGCTGCAACGGGCAGTTGTTGGATGCCGAGGTTCGCGGTGAATCGCGTCACACGCTGGCCTATTGGCTGGCGCCGTTTCGGGCGAACACCCTGGAGTTCCGGGGGGCGTTGAATGCTCCGTGCGACACCACGGAAGGAGTTCTTCTGGTGGGGGCCTCGGTGGCGTTGCCGCTGGTGCGCGACCCGGCTTTGGGCATTTTGGGTTTTCGGTCAGACGGGCGGTTGGTGTCGGCGCTCGACGCGATCTCGGGTGTCGATTCGCGGCTGGCGTTGCCGGCCCGGGTCAAGCTCACCGGATCGGAGGGACGCGATTACACGCTGATGCCGGTCACCAAGGCCTGGTTCAATGCCTGGCCTGGCGCCGGAGGTGAACCGGCCAACGGATTTGTGACCTTCGCGGGCAAGCTGGACCTTCCGTGGTTCCTTGACGCGAAGGTGCAGGTTCATGCCGTGGGCGGCGGTGCGATTCCCTTCCTGGAGTTGATGGGAGGTTGGAACAACAACGGGAAACCGGATGTCCCGTCGCAAGCCTGGGTGGAGGGTGCCGACCACACCTTCTTCAATTGGCAGGATTTCGATCCGGGGAACCGGGGATACCCGGGCGGCGTCGCGCTCGAAACGTATCGTGACTCGGGTGACGAACGGTTCCGGCCCCGTGCCCAACAACGTTTGTTCGGCATGGCGAAGGCCGAGTTGGATCTTCCGATGGCCTGGAAGAGCGCGGCGCGGTCGTTCGAATCGGCCGGACTGCAGCGGCGCAACCTGCTCATTTTTGAACTGGAGGCGGAGGCGGCCCGGGTGACGGCCGGCCAGGCTCAGTTGCGATTCGGGGCCGGAGTCCAGGATGGAGCACCGCGATTCAGCGCGTCGCAGTTCCTGCTGGGTGAGATCGAAGGTCGGACGGGACTCTTCAGCACCGTGTCGAACGCGGTTTCGCGGCTGCTGAATGACAACGGCGCCGCACGCAGTTTGCGGTCGGGCGCGGATGCCCTGGACGAAGTGCTTTCGCCGGATCTGGGAAAACTGTTGGGGAACGAGTTGCTCGCGGCCCTGGACCGCCCGGCGGATGCCCTCCTCGACGCCGTGTTGGCTCGCGCCCAGGGCGGAGCCGCCACGGCGGGCGATTTTCACGCGGCTTTGTGCGACGAACTCGGTCAGGCGGGTAACGCGATCGCGTTGTTTCAACAGGGTTTTCTGGAAACGACCGAGTTCATCGAGGTGCTGGGTCGAAAACTGGAGAACTCCCTGCGCACCGCCGACGACGCGGTGACGTCGGCGATCGCGATTGTGGAACCCAAGGAGGTTGAGCCTGCGAAGTTTCGGAGGACGGTGGTTTCGGAAGTCGCCAAACGACTGGTCCGCGAAGCGCCGCCGGATGCGCCGCCCTTGCTGCTGGCCCTCGCCGGCCATGTGGCGCCGCAGTTGCTCGACGAGGTCATGGACGCGTATGTCGCCGAGGCGCTCGAGCCCTCGCTTTCGGGCATCGAGAGTTCCCTCCGGGATGTGCATCGGGAACTGGGCACACTGGTGGACGAACTGAGCCGCGGTCGGGGTGTGCTTCGATCCGGCTTTGAATCCGCCCAGGATGCACTTCAGAAGGCCGGGACATTCTACCGGGACGCGACCAACGCGGTTTGCGTGGACTTGAAGCAGGAGCTTCGTCCGGTCTTGGAAGCGATCCGGGATCGGGCGCGACTCAAGGAACGGATCAAGCGGGTGATGCTGGCCGAACTCCTGAAGGGCGCGCTCCCCAAGGAAACCCACCTCTTCCTCAGGCAGTACCTGCTCTCGAGCCGCGGGTTGTTCCGGGGTGCGCTCGAGGATCTCTTCGAGCAGGTGAACGCTGCGATTGTCGGAGTCGCGCTCGGGCCGTTGCGGGATCTTGTGGAGGATCAGGTGGGCGAACTCGACAAGGGAGTGATCCGGGCGGTGGGGCAGATTCAGGACGTCCTGGAGGGTTCCCGATTGCATGGCCAGGCGGACATCCTGGATGAAGGACTGCGGCGGCTGCGGGTCGACGGCGAGTTCCGATTCAAGCTGGGGCCGTCCGAGATGGGCAGCGACCGCAGCCTGGCGCTGGATGCCTGGTACGCGGTCGAGAACTACCAAGGCGATAGTCCGGGTCGCGGGTGTCGACCGGCAGGCGGCACGTTCCAGGAGGTCAGTTTTGGCGCGAGCACGTCACCCGGCGGAGGTTTCGCGCAGGGTTTGAAGGTGGGTGTGACGGGCCGGTTTTCGCTCAATCCCTCGGGGGACCTGCTGGGTTTGGCGGGTGGAATCACGGCCACGGGCAGCAAACGAATCGGGGCCTTCTCGGCGAGGGATCCTCAATTGGGATTCTCCTTCGGGCAGGAGGGGAACTACCTCGGCGGCTCCGTGTCTGGCCGGTTCAAGGACATCACGGTCGACGCCCGGATGTTCGTGGGCATGGGCTGTCATTTAGGGGACCTGAAGCTCGTCGACTCCGACGTCCTGAGCGTGCTCGCCAAGTATGGGGTGGAGCCGTCGGATCCGGTGGTGGGCTTCTACTACGGCGGGGATATGGCGTTGCCGTTGGAAAGATTTCTTCCGATCCCGCTCCCCTCCACGTGTCTGCTGAGTTTGGAGGCGCGGGGTGGAATCGGTTACTTTGGCTTTCTCAAGCCGTCGGCGCCGCAGGCGTTCCTGGTGGGCATGCGCCAGCGGTTCGGATTGAAGGGACGCCTGCTCTGCGTCCTGAGCGGCGAAGGCGATCTGAACCTCGCGGCCGCGGTCGGGTTCAACACGCTGGGAACCGCGCAGGGCACCATGGCCGGAACGTTGAAGGTCGCCGGCGAAGCCGGCTTCTGTCCGGTCTGTGCTCAGGTGTCCAAAACCTTTCCCTGGGTGATTGCGTTGACGGCGGATGATGCCGTCTTCCGGTCGCCGTTCTGAATGTCACGGAGACTCATGCACGATCCCGTTTCGAGAGGAAGTTGCCCACCCGGCATGGCCCGCCGAGCGTCAGCGCCTCGCCCTTGTTCCCGGAGCGCCGACAGATCGCTCCCCGTGGAAGGTGGTCACGGGCTTGGCGTGGATTCGGGGAAAGGACGGGTGTCCCCTGGCGCTGGACCTTGGCGACGGCTTCGGCGGTGGCTGGAATGGTGGATCCTGATCGGCTGGACCGCGTCGGCGTGGGCGCAGTTTCCGCCGGAGTCGATGTTGTCGGCGGCGACCACCTCGCCGGCGACGGAAGGAAGGGCGTGGGTCTATGTCGGTTGGTCGGCGGTCAATCCCGCGATTCTTCAGGGCAGGATGTTCGGCATCCACCTCAAGCCCGGGGGACCGGGTGGGCCAGGGGCTTTCGAACGCGTGGCTCGGGTTGCGGCCGGTTCCACAGATCTTGCCTCGGCGGAGGAATGGGTGGCGCGGGCGGCGGAACTTGGGGATGCGCCCGGTGAACTGGCTGCGGCTTTGGATGCGCTGGCAGCCATCGGTCCGGTGACCGACGCGGTGGGAGCGGGAGGGAAACTTTCCGCAGCGCTGAACGCGGCAAAGTCCGATCCCGCGGTGGCCGCGGCGCTGGAGTTGATCGCCGCGCGGTATCATGCCGTGCGTTTTGCACTGGGCCGCGCTTGGGCGGGGCGACAGCCATCCGGACCGTTGACGATTGAAGTCCGGGAAATGGATCCGGTGACGGGGTTGGATCGCTGGGTGGTTTCACGGCTCACGGTGGAGGTGGGGAGACCGACGCCTTTGCCCGCGCCGGGCGGGCCGTGGGTCGCGCGGCAGCGGGTCGGCGTGGACAACCTTCGGGTGGGACTGGTGTGGAGCGAGCCCGATGCCCTGCGGCGTCGCAGTCCGTTGGTCGCCGGCTTCGATGTGTGGCGGGTGCCGGCGGCGGAGGCTCGGGCGAACGCTTGGGACACCCGGCCTCCGACCGGTGCTGAGCTGACGGTGGCCGGATTCCGAATCAACGAAGAGCCCGTGGCCTCGGGCCGACATTGGAGCGATGTCGAAGCGTTCGGGGCGGCGGGCGATCCGGCCAACGCCCTGTTCACGGATGTCGGCGCCGGGCCATTTCGGTGGCGCGACGGCGACGAGTTCGCCTGGTTCATCGTCGCGCGCGACTGGCTTGGCAATCCGGGAACGAGTTCCCTGGCGGGCTTCGGCCAGGTGTGCGCCTTGAAGCCTCCCGGGATTCCGAGGAACCTCGCTGCGGAGAATGATTTTTTCCCGGGCGACGACGGCACGGTGCGGCAACGGATTCGTCTGCATTGGTCGCCTTCCTTGGATACCGAGGTTCCCGTCACTCGGTTCGAAGTGTACCGAGGGCAGGGGGAACTGCCGCCGGTGGCATCCACGAATGAACCGCCGGTGGCGTGGCGGGTGGGGAGTGTGGACGCCCCAGGGGGTCCCGGGCTTTGGGAATGGCGGGATGATTCGCTCGATCCCGCGGCCGATCCGGGCCTGTTTGGGGCGGGGTTTTGGTATGCGGTGCGTTCGGTGCGCGAGACGCCCTGTGGTCCGGTGGTTTCCGCCTTGAGCCCGCCCGTGGTGGTGAACCTGCGTCGCTTCGAGGCTCCCGATGCGCCCTCCGGATCCCTGGGGCTCAACTGCCCGCGGGTGGTGATTCAACGGATGCCGAATATTCCGGCCCAGGAGCCGCTGGAGACGCCGGCGCCGGGCGACCGGAACTACCGCGTCCAGGTGCGTCGACGCGACCGGGGGGTGGCCTGGGTCGACGTCACGGTGACGTCGGGAACGGGTGGCACCGAGCCCGTGGAGTCGCCGCGATTGCGATTTGGATCGGATGACGAGGCGGTGGAATTTTCGTTCACGCTGCCTCGAAACGCGGGTGGGGCGCCTGCGGTGGTGGGGACGGTGGTGGCGGGCGCGTTTACCGGGGCGGTGAGTGAGCCGGTGGGATTCGAAATGCCCGGGGACTTCGGCGTGGAAGTGCGATGGGTGACGACGCTGATGGCGGCGACGGTTTCGCTTTCCGAAGTGGGTTCCGGGGAATCGTGGGCGGCGGGGTTGGGAATCGGACCCTTTCCGCTTCCCGACGCGGAGCGGGACGCGGTGGGCACCGTCCTGGCCCGCAGTCCGGACGCGAGCGCCGAGATCCTGATTGAAGCGGTGGCTGCGGAGGCACCGGCAGAGACCCCGTGGCGACTCGTGACGATCACGCGGCCAGCGCTGAGCGTGACGGGCGAACCGAAGTTGGTGTTTCGGGATCCGAGGGTGCCGGAAGAAGGCCTTCCCAATCGGATGCGCTATCGTGCGTGGATTCTGCCGCCGGTTCGAAACGGCAGTGATGGCGGCTGTGCGCATGTGGCGCGACCGGCTGGATCGGGTCGGGTGGAACCGATCTCCGTGCGAATGACCCTGGCACCGCGGTCGAGACAGTGGCGGATCTTTCGGAGCGTTGACGACGGGCCGCTGACGCTGATTGCGGAGGGAGTGGCGGCCCCGGGAGCGACCGGGCTGAGCGCGATGGTGGACGCGTTGGATGATGGCATGCCAGCCGGTGCGGCGCGGCTCTGTTACTTCGGGCAGGCCACCGACGAACACGGGAATGAAAGTCCGCTGGGCCCGCTGGGTTGTGAGGATGTGGCACCGGCGGAACTCCCGGTGCCGTTGCTGGCAGAACCACTCTTCGAAGGCGACGTGAACCATCCGGTGGCGCGGTTGCGATGGTTTTGTCCGCCGCATGGGGTGAATCACTTTCGGGTGGTACTGAAACCGGTCACGGGTGCGGCGCCCGCTCAGGGTGTTTCGGCGACCACGGCTTCCGTCATGGCGTTGGCGACCTCGATGAAGCGGGCGGTTTCCTGGTCGAGCCAGGGGGTGACCACTTCCGGCAAGGTGGCGGCGGTGGTGATGTCGGAGTATGCGACCGGGCCGGTGGGGGCGGAGACACCCGGACGCGGGCCGGAGTTTTCGCAGCCGATGGATGTTGAGGCGGGGATGACCTACGAGGTGATGGTGGCGGCGGTGGACGCGCGCGGGCAGGCGGGGCACGCGAGCTATGCGCGGCGATTTCGTTGGCGCCCGCCGGGAGGCGACGCGGAACGCGATGTGCCGTGGCCGCAGCGGCCCTTGCCGCCAGTGACGCCAGGACCGTCCAGCATGGCGGCGGTGTTGCTGTCGACCAACCCCGTGATCTGGCCGGGCGCCGCCCACCTGACGCCGGTGGGTGTGCGCATCGGGAGCCTGACGCTGGGCCAGCGTGAGTTGGTGCAGGACCTGTTGGGATTGGGCTTGGGCGACCATGGCGGCCGGTTGATGCGCTTGTTTGTGGCCCGGGCGGCGATCGAGGAGGGGCGAGGCTTCGAAACCTTTTTGTTCTCGGACGCGATTTCGAGGTCGACCCCGTCGGGATTCCGGTTGTTGAACGTGGTGCTCTATCGGGAACAAGTGACGAATGAGGCCTACCCGGAGGTCAGCGGCGATGTGGTTCAGGTGTCGCCCTTGTTGCGCAAGGTTGCCTATCGGGTCTTGCCGGCGGGGGATGGGTTTGAGTTTTTGGATCCGATGGTGGGGCTCACGTTGCACGTGCCGCCTCCGGGCGCCGTGGAGCAAGGTTCGGCCCGGATTGATGTGCACCTGCTGGATCTGCATCCGGTCGTGCGAGGGGCGCGGTATCGCTATTGGGTCGTGCATTTCGACGACCAAGGCGAACCGGATCGGACCCTTCCGGCGGGTGAGGTGGAGGTGCCGCGATGAACGAAAAGCAGTCCATGGCGAGGCGATGGGTGGTGGCGTGGTTGCTGATGTTCTGGGCTCGGGCTCAAGCAGGGCCCGTCCATGTTTGGATCTTCGATGCCGACCCGTTCCTGGTGCCGGGGGCCAGGGTGGTGGAAACGTACTCAAGCCTCGACTGGAGTGCGTCGCCCACCGGGTCGGGAGGAGTCTTGGAGATCGCCGCGGAGCGCTGGGATCGGGCGTTGGGTTGGGGTGGGGTGGAGCGGAGGGTCCTGGGACCGGCCCCGGCGGCGGGTTCCTTTGTCCTGGTCAACCAAGTGGCCCCGGATCTGGCCGTGTTTGATTTGGGCGGTCGCGGGGTTCCGGTGCCTGGGGACCTCGATGGCGACGGCGTTCCCGACGCGCTGCCGGTGGAGGTGGAGTGGGTTCCAGCGGGCGCGAATGGGGAAGCGGGTGGCCTGCGCTGGATTCTTCCTGAAAACGCCCCGGAAGTGGTGCTGGAAGGGGTGGAGGCGTTGGGCGGAGTCTGGCGGGAAGAGGTTCCGGTGATCCGGGACCGCAACGGTCGCAAAGTGCTGGAAATGGCGATCGATCCAACGGTTCCGGTGCGCTTCTTTCGGCTGCGTTGGTGAGCGGGGTTGAGTTTTTCGACTGAACCCGACAACCCTCCGGCATGCTCTCGTTGTTGCGTCGCTTGAGGAAACTTCATGGTTGGGTCGGTTTGGCCTGGATGGCGGCGTTTCCGGTGCTGGCTGCCGAGCGCTTTGAACTGAAGGAAGGGGACAAGGTGGTGTTTCTCGGGGACACCTTTTTCGAACGGGAAGGGGACTACGGGTCCATCGAAATGCGGCTGACTGCGGCCTTCCCCGACCGGAACGTCACCTTTCGCAACCTGGCCTGGTCCGGGGACACCCCCATGGGACGGGCGCGGGCGAGCTTCGACTGGGGCAAGACGGAAGCGGACTGGCTCAAGCGGGTGAAGGAGCAACTCGCGATCGTGAAACCGACGGTGGCATTCCTGAGCTACGGCATGACCGCCGGCCTGGAGGGCGGCGAAGCAGGCGTGCCAAAGTTCATCGCGGACCTCGGCAAGCTCATGGACGCGGTGGACGAGGTCAGCGGCGCGCCGGTGCGCTTTGTGTTGTTCGGACCGCTGGCGCACGAACCGGTCACCCCTGGGATACGGGAACAAGCGGAGGCGAACAACCGGGGTTTAAGGGCGGTGCAGGAGGCGACCGAACGACTGGCGCGCGAGCGGGGAGCGGCCTTTGTGAGTTTTCAAGTGCCCGCCTCGGGAAAGGTTCCCGCGGTCAACGACCCGGACCTGTCGGGCTCGGAGGACGGAGTGACGCCGCACCGCGCAACGCTGCTGAAGGCGACGTGGGTGATGGCGCGTTCCCTGGGCATCGACACGACTGCCTGGGGAGCCCGGGAGGCGGAGTCGGTGCTGGAGACGGCGGTGCAACTCAAGAACGAGCAGTTCTTCCATCGCTGGCGTCCGGCCAACTGGACCTACCTCTTTGGCTTCAGGAAACACGAGCAGGGCCGCAACGCGGTGGAGATTCCCAAGTTCGAACCGCTGGTGGAGGAATGGGACGGGCGCATCGCCAAGTTGCGGGATCTCAAGAATCAGGATCCGCGGGTAGTGAGCGAGATCCGGGGTCTGATGGAAGCGCGGGTTGCACGCCAGACCCGTGGGCCGGCGCCGTCTCCGACACTTGCGTCCACGATCACGCCTCAGCCGGTCCCGGAATTCGCGGTGCACGAGGGTCTGGAAGTCAGCTTGTGGGCGGAGAACCCGATGCTCTTCAAACCCATCCAGATGAACTGGGATCCCCAGGGACGCCTTTGGGCGGCGAGTTCGCGCGTTTATCCCCAGATCCGGCCGGGGCAGGAAGCCGAGGATTCGGTGGTGGTGCTGGAGGACGCGGATGGTGATGGCAAGGCGGAGAAGGCGACGGTGTTCGCCGATGGGTTGCTGATTCCCACGGCGGTGGTGCCGGACGGCAAGGGCGGATGCTATGTGGGGGCGAGCCATCAATTGCTGCACTTCGCCGACACGGACGGGGATGGGCGGGCGGACAAAAAGACCATCGTGCTCAGCAGTTTTGGAACGGAGGACACCCACCACAACCTGCACACGCTGCGCTGGGGGTACGACGGTCATCTCTACATGAACCAGTCGATCTACACCCACACCCACGTGGAGACGCCTTGGGGCGTGCGCCGGCTGAACTCGGCGGGGATCTGGCGATTCAACCCGGATACCTGGCACTTCGATGTGATGACCAAGGGCGGCTGCAATCCCTGGGGCCACCATTGGGACCAGTACGGCGAGCACTTCTTCACCGACGGCGCGGGCGGCAAGGGCATCTACCACGCGATGGAAGGGGCCACCTACTTCACCTACGCCGACATGCGGCGTGAAGCCGACAGCATCAGCCCCGGGAATTATCCCAAGTTTTGCAGCCTCGAAGTCGTTCACAGCCCGGCCTTCCCCGCCGATTGGCAGGGGCAATTCATCACCTGCGATTTCAGGGCGCATCGTATTGTCCGGTTCGGGCGCAAGGACTCAGGGTCGAGCTTCCAGACGGTGGAACTTCCCGATGTTCTGAGGTCGACCAACGTGACCTTCCGTCCAATCGACCTGCGCTTTGGTCCCGATGGGGCGTTGTACATCGCCGATTGGAGCAACCCGATCATCCAGCACGGCGAGGTGGATTTCCGCGATCCCCGGCGCGACAAGGAACACGGCCGCATCTGGCGGGTGACGTCGGCGGGAGCGCCCAAGACGACGATTGGCGGACGCACGGATCTGACGAAACGGATGACGGCCGAGTTGCTGGACCTGACACTGTCGAAGAACGGCTGGCACCAGGAGCAGGCGCGGCTGGTGCTTCGCCAACGATCGGCCAACGAAGTGCTGGGAGTGGTGGAGTATTGGCTGCCCAAACAGACCGACCCCCGGGCCTCACTGGAGGCGATGTGGTTGTATGAGTCCTTCGAACGCAGCACGGACGCGCTGGTGCAGCAATTGGTCGCCGCGGGAGACCCGCGCTTCCGTGCCGCCGCCGCGCGTCAGTTGGCGCGGTGAGATCTAGGAAGGTAGCTCCGCGACACCGGCCCACCCAACCTGGCGGCCGAGAAAGTGGTCGGAAGGTTCATGGCGAGCCACCTGTTCGAAATCGACCTGCCCACGGACCCTGAACTGGGGGAGGCGGGGGGATTACGATTAGGAGTACGATGACGATGACGAGGGGAGGGGAGGTTCATGGGAAGTCCCCTGTTCGAAATCGACCTGCTCACGGGCCTTGAACCGGGATTCCGGGGGGCGGGACGCCCCCCTCTAGTGCGCCCAGCTGGTGGCTGGTCTTGCGGGATGAAAGGTTCCCGCCGGGGGCTTGTGACGCCAACCGTAGCCGAACCGCCAGGTCGGAACCGCAAGGAACCGGCGCGA
>CAUJJW010000361.1 GCA_963205105.1 Verrucomicrobiota bacterium
GTTCCACAAGGGGTACGAACAGTTCGTCATGGGGCCCCTGGTGAGTTGGGTCGGTATCTTCCTGTTTATCGCGGCGATGTTTTATCTGCCGATGGCTTCGGCGCGGCAGGCGGCGACCGGTCAGTGGAAGTCCTTCTGGGAGGGGCGAACCGTGTGGGGTCTGGTCCGAGTCTCGTGGTGGCAGAGCGCTTGGGTGGCGGGCATGTATGCGTTGGCGAACCTGGTGGTGATGGGTTTGAAGAGTTGGCCGCAATTCTGGCCGCAGGCGAAACTGGCGGATCTGGCTCAGCGTGGACTCGACCCAACGGAGGCGTTTCGTCAGGGCCTGGAGAGGGTGGATTGGTCCCAGGTGACCGAGGCGGAGGCGCTTCGCCTGTTGAATCTGTATTATCTGGGGGCGGCGCTGGTGGTGTGGGTGTTGCTTCTGGGGCTCAAACGGCTGCTGGCTTGGTTGTACGCGGGAGCGGTGCTGCGGGCTGTTCAGCGGGGCACCCTGGGCGAGGACGTCCTGTCGGACCACGAATGGCGGCTGTTGAACGCGCTGGGGTTGCTGCAAGTGAAGGAAGCCCCGGTCCGGCCCTTTTTGGTCAGGTGGGCGGCATGGGCCGGGACGGCGGCTGGAAGGTGGGTTTGCCGGGTGCTGCTTTTCGTGTCCTGGGCTGGGTTTGTGGCGGCGATCTATGTCTCGGAATTCCTGGCGATCCATCCGGTGGTGGGATGGTTGAACCAGCCGTTGGTGCAGCTCCCCTGGTTCCGGTATGTGCCGCCGCAACTGGAAGACCCGGCTCCGGCGGTGATGATGGCCGCGCTTCTCGTGCTGATCGCCTGTGTGGTGGTGCGGGTTCGACGCCGTGCCGAAGGGCGACGATTGGGAGGCTGAGGTGGGCGAACCGGGTGCCTATTGGCGACGCCGTTCCTCCAGCGGACCAGGCATGGCGCCTTTGGTGCGGGTGCGGATGCGGCAGAGGTAGGAATCCGCCGTGATGTAGAGATAGGAGCCGTCGTTGCCCCAGGCGCAATTGGCGGTGGCTTCGCCGGTATCGAGCGTGCCGAGGTGTTGGCCCTGGGGAGAGAGGATCAAGACACCTCCGGGGCCGGTGGCCCAGAGGTTCCCCAGGTTGTCGACCTTCAGTCCATCGGGCAGCCCTTTGCGGCCGGGCACGAGCGGGGTGGCGTCGAAGAGGATTCGCCCTTGGTCCAGGGTCCCGTCCCGCAGGACGTCGTAGACCATGTAATGGGCGCGCTCGGGATCGGAGACGGCGACGTAGAGCCTTTTCTCATCGGGTGAGAAGGCGATGCCGTTGGGTCGGGTAAGGTCGCGCACGAGCAGACTCACCTTGCCACGTTTGGAGATGCGAAAGACACCCTGGTAGGCGAGTTCACGCCGTGGATCGTCCGCGCCCTTGGCCAGGCCATAGGGGGGATCGGTGAAGTACAGTTCCCCGGTGGACCGGATGGCGACGTCGTTGGGGCTGTTGAATCGTTTCCCCTCAAAATTGGTGGCAAGCGGTTCGAACCGACCGCGGCCCTTGATGCGGGCGACCTGACGGTCGCCGTGCTGGCAGAGGATGAGTCGTCCTTCGTTGTCGAGGGTCAGCCCGTTGGAGCCGGATTCCTCGGGATTATTGGCCAGGCCGGTGTAGCCGCTGGGGCGGAGGTATTCGAGCAGCCCGTCGTGTTCCCGCCAACGCCAGACAATGTTCTTCGGCACATCCGAGAAGAGCAGGTAACCGCCGGGCGCGAACCAGACCGGGCCTTCGGACCAGTCGAAGCCTTCCGCGAGGATTTCAAGGGTGGCGCCTGGTGCGAGCAGTTTGTCGAGGGCGGGATCCAGTCGTTCGACGCGGCCGAGGGTGCCGCTTCGGACGCGCGGAGCGTAGGTCTCTTCGGCGCCGTGGAGCTGGATTGCGGAGCCCACGAGAAACACGGAAACGAGAAGCAGGAGTGCGTTCATGGCTTCGGGCTCGGATGAGTTCTCAGGTTGCTGCTGCAGGGGCGGTGGGGCAAGGGAAAGGTCGGCAACCGAAGGGCATTCGATGGGGTGAAAGCTGGCCAAGCGGAGGGTGGCCCGGTGGAATCGGGGGGTGATACGGGTGCGTGAGATCGAGACATTGGATCTGCCGGTTCTGGCGCCGTATCGGACGCTGCGCCAGCAGGCGGACCATTATCGGGACCGACTGTTCGTAGCCGAAGGAGACAAGGTGGTGCGACGGCTGCTGGAAACGGATTTGACGATTGTGTCGGTGCTGATGCCGGCGGAGTTTCTTGAGGGATTGCGGCCGGGGTTGGAGGCCAGGCCGGAGGCCATCGATGTGTTTCTGGTGCCTCGTAAGGAGCTTGAAGCGTTGACCGGGTTCGAGTTGTACCAGGGCCTGCTGGCCTGCGCGCGGATGCCGGAACCGATGCCGCTGGATGTCGTGATCGCCCGGGCGCCGAGGCCTCGATTCCTGGTGGCGGCGGACACGATTGCGAACGCGGAAAACATGGGGGCGATGGTCCGGAACGCGGTGGCTTTTGGAGCCGGGGGCTTGTTGATCGGTGAAACCTGCGTGAACCCGTATATGCGCCGCTCGGTCCGGACCTCCATGGGGGCATTGTTCCAACTTCCGATCGTGGAGGTGGTTTCGATGGTGGATGCGTTGCGGGAATTGAAGCGGCATGGATTCCGGTGTGTCGCGGCGCACCCGCACACCGACCGCCGATTGCTGCCGGATGCGATGTTGGGAGGGGATTGCTGTGTGGTGCTGGGCAGCGAGGGCAAGGGCCTCACTCCGGAGGTCCTGGAAGCCTGCGACGAATGGGTGTCGGTGCCGATGCAGGCGGGGGTGGATTCGTTGAATGTCGGGGCGGCGGGCGCGGTGTTCTTCTACGAGGTCTGGCGGCAACGCCGCGCCCAGGGGTGACACGCAGGGTCAACGATTTCAATGGAATAGGCCTACCCCGCCGCTCCCGACATCCGGGGTTGGAGGGAGTTGGTGGCTTCGGCGAGTTCCCCCTGCTGCGGACTTGGCAAACCGGGGTTTGTCCAGTAAGCCCACGCCCATGATTCATGTCGGCGTCATCGGGCTCGGATTCATGGGGGTTACCCACATCAAGGCGTACCAGAAGATTCCCGGCGCACGGGTCGCGGCCATCTGTGATGCCTTCAAACTGCCGGCCGATGGCGTCCTGAGCAGCGTGACCGGAAACGTGGCGGATCCGGACCCGGTCCGGCTGGACCTGACCCAGGTGCAGGCCACCAAGGAATTCCGCGAAGTGCTGGCGAATCCGGCGATCCAGGTGGTGGACATCTGCCTTCCGACGTCGCAGCACGTGGAAATGGCGACCGCGGCACTCGCGGCGGGCAAGCACGTGGTGTGCGAAAAGCCCCTGGCGCGAACGTCGGCCCAGTCCCGCGAGATCGTGGCGGCGGCGAAGGCGGCGAAGGGATTCTTCATGCCGGCGATGTGCATGCGCTTCTGGCCGGGTTGGTCCTGGCTGAAGCAGGCGATGGCGGACGATCGTTACGGGAAGGTGCTGGCGGCGCGGTTCCGCCGGGTCAGCGGACCTCCGGGATGGAGCAAAGGTACCTACTTCAAGGGGGCGGAGTCGGGCGGGGCCCTGCTCGATCTGCACATTCACGACACCGATTTCGTGCAGTTCCTGTTCGGCAAGCCGAAGCGTGTGTTTTCGCGGGGACTCAGCCGGTTCAGCGGCGCGATTGATCACGTTCTGACCCAGTACGATGTGGCGGGAGGGGCGGCGGTGTCGGCGGAAGGCTCCTGGCTGATGAGCGAGGGGTTCGGGTTCAACATGGCCTACACGGTGAACTTCGAGCGGGCGACGGCGGACTTCGATCTGAGCCGGACGGGCGAGGTCCTGAAGATCTTCGAGGACGGCAAGGGCGCCCGGGTGGAACCGATCGTGGGGGACGACGGCTATGTGGGCGAATTGAGCCATTTTCTGGAGAGTGTGGCGGCCGGGCGCGCACCGTCGATTGTGACGGCGGAGGATGGGGCGACGGCCGTTGAGATTTGTGAGGCCGAGGAGAAGTCGGCGCTCACCGGTGCGGTGGTTGACCTCTGACGCCGTGGACCTCGACCCACTGGAAGCCCGTGGTCCCGGGCGCGACGCGATCGAGGTCCAGGGTGCGCGTGAGCACAACCTGAAGAACATCTCGGTCACGATTCCGCGCGGCCAGCTGGTCGTGGTCACGGGCGTGAGCGGGTCGGGCAAGAGCACGCTGGCCTTCGACCTGATCTTCGGCGAGGGGCAGCGACGGTTCCTGGACTGCATGAGCGCCTATGCGCGGCAGTTCGTGGAGCAGATGCGGCGGCCGGACGTGGACCTGATTGCGGGATTGCCGCCCACGGTGAGCATCGAGCAACGGACCTCGCGTGGCGGCGGCAAGAGCACGGTGGCGACGGTGACGGAGATCCATCACTTCCTTCGGTTGCTGTTTGCGCGGCTGGGGACGCCGTATTGCCCGGACTGCAACCGGCCGGTTCAGGGGCAGACGCGGGACGAGTTGGGGCGGCATCTGGAAGAAGAGCTGAAACGGCGGGGTGACCTGCTATTGCTGGCGCCGGTGGTCAAGAATCGGAAGGGATTCCACACGGAGGTGGGTGAATGGGCGGCGCGCCACGGGTATGCCGAGGTGAGGGCTGATGGGGTGATGCACTCGACGGACGAACCGCTGCGATTGGATCGGTTCAAGGAGCATGATGTGGAAGTGGTGGTGGGCGTGTTGGAGCGTCCGTCCGCCCGGAAGCCGAAGGGTTCGTCGGCAACGGGGCCGCAGGCGGGGCCCACGTTGCAGCAGTTGGTGGACGAAGCCCTGGCGGTGGGCAAGGGCACGGTGCTGGCCTTGGACAACCACGGACGGGTCACGGTGCATTCGACGGAGCGGGCGTGTCCCGGCTGCGGGCGGTCCTTTCAGGTGCTGGACCCGAAGCAATTCAGTTACAACTCCTCGCAGGGCTGGTGTCCGCGGTGTCGCGGTTTCGGTGAACTTTTTTACCTGCCGGACACCGACCGCGGGGCGCGGGCGGATGCGATCGAAGAATCGTGGTGGCGTTGGCAGGAGGGCAAACGCGAGGTGTGTCCCGAGTGTCATGGGGCGCGTCTGAACCCGGTCTCGCGGGCGGTCCGGTTGCCGACGCTGCCTGCCGCGGTTCAACGCAAGGGAAGCAAGGAAGCGACAGCTTTGACGATCGATGTGTTGGGCGCCATGTCGGTTGGGGAGTCCTGTGAGTGGGTGGAGTCGATGACGTTTGGGGAACGCGATGGGCAGATTGCCCGGGACATCATGCCGGAGATTGCGTCGCGGCTGCGGGTGCTGAGGGAGATTGGGTTGGGTTATCTCCAACTGAGCCGGTCGGTGACCACCTTGTCGGGGGGGGAAGCGCAACGCATCCGCTTGGCGGCGCAACTGGGGTCCAATCTGAGCGGTGTCCTGTACGTGCTGGATGAACCGACGATCGGGCTTCATGCGCGGGACAATGAGCAATTGCTGGACGCCCTGGCGCAGTTGAAGCGCCGGGGAAATTCGTTGCTCGTGGTGGAGCATGACGAGGAGACGATGCGCCGGGCGGATCACGTGATCGACCTGGGCCCGGGCGCGGGGGTGGAAGGCGGCCGGGTGGTGGCTGAAGGAACCCTGGCGCAACTGATGGAGCACCCCGAATCGGTCACCGGCCAATGTCTGCGGCAGGTGCGCCGGTTTCCGGCCCGCGGGGAGCGTCGACCGGTGGTGAAGGTGAAGTCGAAGGCAGGTGGCGGCGCGAAAGGGCTGAAAAGCACGGACGGCGGGGAATGGCTGAGGTTGGAGGGGGCGGCGGTTCACAATCTGAAAGATGTGACGGTGGCGTTTCCGCTGGGACGCTTCGTGGCGGTCACCGGGGTGAGCGGGTCGGGGAAGAGCACGCTGGTTCGCGAGTGTCTGCTGCCGGAGATGGACGCTGCCCTGAAGGCGGCTGACGAGGGGCGCAAGGGGCGGAAGAAGAAGTCGGATCGACCGGTTCGATTGACCGGCCACGAGACACTGAAGGCGGTGTACGAGGTGGATCAGTCGCCCATTGGCCGGACGCCGCGGTCCACGCCGGCGACCTATGTGGGGTTCTTCGATGACATACGGGCCTTGTTTGCGCAGGTGCCTGAGGCGCGGATGCGGGGGTATGGGGCGGGGCGGTTCTCCTTCAACTCGCCGGCGGGGCGATGTCCGCAGTGCGATGGTGCGGGGGAGATCAAGCTGGAGATGAATTTTCTGCCGCCGGCGTTTGTTCCCTGCGAGGTGTGCAAGGGGACGCGATTCAATCCGGAGACCCTGGATGTGGAGTATGCGGGGCGGAACATCGCGCAGGTCCTGGAACTTTCGGTGGCGGAAGCGATCGTCTTTTTCGAGGCGCTGCCGCGCATCCGTCGGCCGCTGGAGGCGTTGCGAGACACGGGGTTGGGGTATCTGAAACTGGGCCAGACGAGTCCGACTTTGAGCGGGGGTGAGGCGCAGCGGGTGAAACTGGTGACCCACTTGTTGACCGGGCTGAAGGAAGGCGCGGAGACGCGTGAGCGCTTTTCACAACGCAACCTGTTCGTGCTGGAGGAACCGACCATCGGCCTCCACATGTCGGATGTCCGGCGGTTGGTGGAGGTGGTGCAACGCTTGGTGGACCACGGGCACACGGTGATCGTGATCGAGCACAACCTGGACCTGGTCGCCGAAGCCGACTGGGTCATTGATTTGGGACCGGAGGCCGGGGAAGCGGGGGGGCGCATTGTGGCGGAAGGCACCCCGGAGGCGGTGGCGCGGGTGGCGGGATCGCACACCGGCAGGTTTTTGAAGGCGATGCTGGGCTGATACTTGCCGCTGGCGTGGGCTCGCGATGGCGTTAATCTGGACTCCTTGACGCGCATGAAGCGAAGCACCCATCGAGTTTTTGGAACGTTTTGGACGGCAACCTGGGCCCTGGCGGTGGCGGTGGTCGCCTCCCTGTCGGCCCTGGGTCAGGCAGGCGGGATGCCCGGCGGCGAGTTGGGATACAACGCTGCGATGGCGAAACTGTTCGCCGATGTTCCCTATTTTTCGGCCGACGTGGAGACAACGCTGACCAATCTGACCGACAAGACGCGGCTTTCGATCCCGATGCGCATGCACAAGCGCCAGGACCAGCTGCGGATCGAGGTGGATTTTGTGAAGTTGAAGGGAACGGGCATGGCCATGCAGGGCTTGGCGGCGATGCAGAACATCGGCATGGCGCGGATGACCAGTCTGGTGGACCCGAAGCAGAAGGGAATGACGGTCCTGTTTCCCGAACTCAAGGCCTACTCCAAGGTGAGCATGTCGGAGGCGGACCTTCCCGAGGATGGCTTCAAGGTCTCCAAAAAGCCGGCTGGCAAGGAAACGGTGAACGGCCAGGCCTGCGTGCGCCAGAAAGTGACGCTCACCTCGACCGATGGTCAGAAAGTCGAAGCGACCACCTGGGAGGCGACGGCCCTGGGGAACTTCCCGATCCGCATGCTGTTCCAGCAGAAGGAGGGATCGATGAACATGGCCTTCCGGGATGTGGTGTTGCAGTCGCCGGCGGATGATCTGTTCAAGGTTCCGGCCGACTACAAGTCGTTCGACAGCATGTCCTCCCTGATGCAGGAAGCGATGACCCGGGCGATCACGGCGCCGCGCAAGTGACGAGGTTTACAGCGCTGCTTTCTCGAGCGCTTCCAGGACGATGCCCGGAGTGAGCACCTCGGGCAGGACCAGGGGTGGTTGGGAGGCATCTTTGGGATACACGAGCACCAGCGGAACACCGGCCCGACCATGGCGTTGGAGTTCCTCGGTAATGGCCGGCGGCACGAGGGTGTGATCGCCTTTGAACGACACCGCGTTGATGGATCGAAGCCGTTCCCGCACCGATTCGATGTTGATGGACGAACGTTCGTTGAGCTGACAGGTCAGGCACCAATCGGCGGTGAAATCGACGAAGACGGGGCGGCCGGACTTGCGGGCGGCTTCGACGGCTTCCCTGGACCAGGCTTGCCAGGGGATTTCGTCCTTGGAGGCAGGAGCCTTGACGCCGGAAGGGGTGGGGAGCTGACGAGGCGACCGCCACTGAAGTTCGTTTTCGAGGGTGCCGCCGTAGGCCACGCCGGCCAGGGCGATGGAAACGATGGCTCCGGCGGTGGGGTGTTTGCGGCCTCGTTGGGCGAACTCGCCCCAGACCCAGGTGGAAAGGGCGATGCCGACCAGGAAGATGCCGAGCCACAAGGGCCCGCCTTCACCAAAGTGTTTGGCGGCAAGGGTGTAAAGCCAGAGCGCGGTGGCCAGCATGGGAAAGCCCATCGCGATCTTGAAGTGCACCATCCAGTTGCCGGGTTTGGGCAGGAACCGGAGCCATTCGGGCTTCCAACTCAGAATGACGTACGGTGACGCGAGGCCGAACGCGACGGCGGAAAACACCAGGACCACGGTGAGAGCGTCGGCGGTGAAGGCGTAGCCGAGTGCCGGCGCGAGGAACGGGGCGGTGCAGGGGGTGGCCAGCGCCACGGCGAGCATGCCATTGAAGAATGCGCCGCTGGGACCCTCCTTGCTGGCGAGGTCGCCGGCCGCATCCATGGCGCCGCCGCCCAGATTGATTTCGAAGACCCCGAACAGACTCAATGCGACCAGGAGAATGAGCGTGGTCAGGATGACCAGAAAGACGGGGTTTCCGAACTGCATGCCCCAGCTGGCGATGCCGGCGGCTTTTTTCACCCCGACCACCATGCCGGCGAGGACCAGAAACGAAAACCAGACGCCCAACCCATAGACCAAACCCAGCTTGCGGGTTTCGGCGGCGTGACTGCCACTTTGCCGGACGAAGCCCAGGATTTTGAGGGCGATGACCGGCAGCACGCACGGCATGATGTTCAGGATCAGTCCGCCGAGGAACCCGAAGAAGATCGCGCGCAGGAAGGTGAACGGGACCGCGGCGGGAACGCTTCCCGTGGCGGCGGTGGTGCGGACGGGAGTGGCGGGCGTGGTCGATGAGGAGGAAGTGGGGGCCGCCGAGGCGGTTTCGCGGATTTCCAGGCGGGTGGCGAAAGCGATGACGGGCTGTTTTCCGGGTTCGGTTCGGACCAGCAGCCCTTCGACCTGTCGGGGCCAGTCCCCGTCGAACTTGGTCACCTTCTTGCGCAGGACCACCGCGGGGGGCTGGGAGTTCAGGCGTTCGGTGGCGGTGGAGACCTGAAAGGAGTCATCGGCGAGCGGGAAGAAATCGGGCAAGCCCGCGCCGGCGGGCGGGGTCCAGGTGATCAGGAGCGTCCGTTCCTTGCCGGTGGCGGGACTGTCCCAGGAGGCGTTGGCGCTCCCGGGGGGCAGGGGCGGGGGCAGCTTTGCCTGCGCGTCGCGCAGTCGGGGTGCTTCGGGGGAGGGTTCGGTGGTGGGGCCGACCTTCAGGGTGGCGCGGATTTCGGCCTTCTGGGGCAGGCAGCTCTCCTTGCATTCGAGCCACTTGGCGGTGGCGGAGAGCTCGATGGTTCCGTCGGGAGTGCCAGGTGCGACCTGGAACGGGACGAGGAGCAGTTGGGAGCCGTGGTAGACGTAGGTGACGAGGTCTTTGTCGGCGTAGCGTTCGGGGGCGGGCCATTGGATGGGGCCGGCGGCGAAGCCGGCGGGCAGGCGCCAGTCGAGGGTGGTGGGTGCGCCGGAATCGCCGCCGTTGAGCCAGTAGGTGTGCCAGCCCGATTTGGATTCCAGTTGGATGCCGGCGATGAAGGTGTCACCGGCCTTCACCGACTGGACGGGCAGGATGAGGCGCACCGTGGTGGCTGCGGGGGGCATCGCCCCGATCACGGGGAGGCTGAGAGCGAACAGGGCTGCGAACCAACGGAGCCAATGCATAGGCAACATGATGGTGTAGGAGGTTTGGATTTGCCAAACATTCCCCGGCACCGAGCATGGTCGTGATGTCTGAAGTTCCGAGGATTCAATGGCTGAGGAACGGGAAGGAAGGCCTGGCCGCGATGCTGGCTGCGATTGAGACGGCTCAGCAATCGGTGGCCTTGGAGATCTACATTTTGGAGGACTCCGAAATCGGGGCGCGGTTTCGGTCGGCGCTGGAGGCTGCGGCGCGGCGGGGGGTTCGGGTGCGGGTGTTGGTGGACACCTTCGGATCCTTGGAACTGCGGGGGGACTACCTGGAGCCGGTGAATGCGGCGGGTGGCGATTGCCGCTGGTTCAATCCGTCGGAATTGGGGCGGTTCACCTACCGGGACCATCGCAAGCTGTTGATCATCGACGACGCCCTGGCGTTCATCACGGGGTTCAATATTGGGACGGCCTACGATGGAGATGGAGTGACCACGGGGTGGCGGGATCTGGGGGTGGTGGTGCATGGCGGCTTCGTGGCGCCGCTGGCGCAGGCTTTTCACGGGATGTTTGGGGCTGCCTCCTTTCGGCACGGTCGCCTGGCGCGATTTCGCCGGCATCTGGTGCCGCAGCGCATCGCCATCGACGAGGGCGACCTGTTTCTGCTGTCACCGGGGCGGGGCCGCAATCCGGCGCGTGAATCCCTGGTGGCCGACATTGGTCAGGCCCGCTGTGTTCGGCTGACCACGGCTTATTTTCTTCCGCCGCGACGGCTCCGGGTGGCGCTGTGTCAGGCGGCTCGGAAAGGGGTGCGGGTTCAGTTGTTGTTTCCGGGCAAATCGGATGTGCGCCTGGCGCAGATGGCGGCGCGTGGGCAGTACGGGAGACTTCTGCGCGCAGGGGTGGAGATCTATGAGTACCAGCCGGCGGTGCTGCACGCGAAGCGGTACCTGTTGGATGACGTGGTCTATGTGGGGTCCGCGAACCTCGACCTGCGCAGTCTGAACATCAACTACGAGCTGTTGTTGCGGGTGGTGGATCCCCGGTTGGCCGCGGAAGGGCATGCGTCGTTTGAAGAGGACCTGGGTCGAAGTGCTCGGATTCAGCCCGAAGAGTGGCGCCGACGTTCCTGGTGGGACCGTTTGTCCGAGCGATTGGCGGGCTTTTTGCTGGTCCAGATGGATGCTCGCTTCGCCATGCGCCAGTTGTCCCGACTGCGGGTGCCCAAAGCCGGACTGCGTATGCTAAGGCGACGTGCAGTTCGACGGGGCTGAGAATGGACTTTTCCTTTGGCGCGCGGGGCACCACCTTCCACGGCAGCAATGGATTCCATGCAGTTGGCCCTGCTGTGTCGGGAGCTCGCAGATAACAAGAAGGCGGAAAACATCCAGATCCTGGACTTGCGAAAGCTACCAGGCGTCACGGATTTCATGGTTCTGTGTACCGGAACCAGCGATCCGCATCTTCGTGCGGTCGAAGAGGAGATTTCCCGCAAGCTACGTGACGACTATGCGCTGAAACCGCATGCGATCGATGGAACGCGCCACAGCGGCTGGATCGTTCTCGATTATCTGGACGTCCTGGTTCACGTCATGAAAAAGGACGCCCGGGAACGCTACGATCTGGAAGGACTTTGGAACGATGCTCCCCGCGTTGGCGACGGAGCGACCGTGACGGCGGCTGGATCTGCCCCGGCGCGGAAGAAGGCCGCCAAAAAGAAGTCGGCCAAGGCTTCCGCATCGGAAGTGGTCGAAGCCGTTGTGAAGGAAGAAAAGGCGGAGAAGGCCGAGAAGCCCAAGAAGGCTCCCAAAGCCGCGAAAGCGGTCCGGAAGAAGGCCAAGAGCGCGTCAGCCTAGCTTGGTCTGGTCAGCGGAGGTGATTGTAATCCGGCTGAGCGTACTTGGTCCGGACCAACCCCTGGGCTGTTTCCAGGAAGTTCGAATCGGGTTGAAAGACCCTGGAGCCTCCGAAATGCGAGGTGGGTGCCTGGGCGGTCATGGCGGATTCCCAGGCGTGGCGCTCGGCCTGGGACGGGGGCTGGACCGACCCTTGAATCAGCAGACCCGAGGCGTTTCTTCGTTGGGCGGCGCCCGCGATTTTCTTTCCGTAAGCGAGCACGTCGAATTGTTCGTAGCCCTCGAAACAGGCGCCGGGGATTTCCTTGCGGCAGCACGGCGCGAGTTCCGCGGAGATCCCAACCGTCTGCAAGCCGCGGATCACCCACTCATGGATGGACCGGTAACTCTCGACCGCCTTGAGACGGTGCCAGGCGTGACCGGGCGGGACGGTGAGGCTGTAGGTCCAATCGCGATCGTGGGGAACGATGCCACCGCCGGTGGGACGACGAATCAACGGGCGGAGGGGTGTCCTGGCTTCGACTTCGAGATGACGCTGGAAATACCCGAACGTCGCGGCGGGTTCGGTCCAGCCATAGAAACGGAGCACCGGAGCGTTGCGCGCGGCGGCGGTCACCAGGAGGGCGTCATCGACCGCCATGTTCCAGGCGGGTTCGCCGGGACCGGAGTGAAGGGTCAGGAGTTCGGGAGCAGTCATGAGGAAGCCGACGGACAGAGATCGCGGATTTCGCAGGCGGCGCAATCGGGTTTGCGGGCCGCGCAGCGTCGGCGTCCGTGCCAGATCAGCCAATGGCTGAAGGAGGTCCATGCCTCACGGGGAACAAGTCGGATGAGGCGTTGTTCGATTTTTTCGGGATGCGCTTCGCGGGTGAAGCCGAGCCGCTGGGAAAGCCGTGCGACGTGGGTGTCGACAACCACGCCCGAGGCGATGTGGAAGGCGGTGCCGAGGACGACATTGGCGGTTTTGCGACCGACGCCGGCGAGGTCGACGAGTTGTTCAAGGGTCCGCGGAACTTCACCGGCATGATGAGTGACCAATGCCTGGCAGGCGGCCTGGATGTTGCGTGCCTTGTTGCGGAACAATCCGATGCGGCGGATATCCTGCTCCAGTTCGGGCAGCGGGGCGTTGGCGAAGTCGGCGGCGGACCGGTATTTCTGAAACAACTCGCGCGTGACGATGTTGACCTGCTTGTCGGTGCACTGGGCCGACAGGATGGTGGCGACGAGGAGTTGGAGGGGGTTGGCGAAATCGAGTTCGCAATGGGCGTCCGGGTAGGAGGCCTTCAAGCGATCCAGGATTGCCGTGACACGGGTGGCCAGGGCGGGGGCTGACTCGCGGGCCATGGGGCGGTGCGCCGAAGGCCGGCTCAGAACATTTCCATTTCCGCGCTTCGGCGGGTCTTGGGAACGAGCGGTTGGCCGTCCTCGCCTTCCGGGTATTCAAAGACGCGGCCCTCGAAGTTGCGGATGACCACGCGGTCGTGGTTGTGGCTGAGCACGTATTCGGGGTTGATGGGAACCTTGCCGCCGCCGCCGGGCGCATCGATGACGAACTGCGGGATGGCGTAGCCGGTGGTGTGTCCGCGGAGACCTTGGATGATGTCGATGCCTTTGCGCACGCTGGACCGGAGGTGGGCGGAGCCGGCGATGAGGTCGCACTGGTAGATGTAATACGGACGGACTCGGCAGCGGAGGAGCTTTTGGACCAGCACCTTCATCACCTCGACGTCGTCATTGACGTGTCGGAGCAGGACGGACTGGTTGCCGAGGGGGATGCCGGCGTCGGCGAGGCGACCCAGGGCGTCGCGGACTTCGGTGGTCAGTTCGCGGGGGTGGTTGGTGTGGATGCTGATGAAGAGCGGGTGGAACTGGCGCAGCATGGCGCAGAGTTCGGCGGTGATGCGTTGGGGCAGGAAAATGGGAATCCGGGTGCCGATCCGCAGGAATTCGACATGCGGGATGGCCCGGAGGCGGGAGAGCAGGTATTCGAGTTTTTCGTCCGAGAATAGCAGTGGATCGCCACCGCTGAGCAGGACGTCGCGGATTTCCGGGTGGCTTTCGATGTAGGCCAGTTGCTTGTCAAAATCCGCGTGGAAATCGTATCCCGCGGCATTGCTCACCAACCGGGAGCGGGTGCAGTAGCGGCAATAGGAGGCGCAGCGGTCGGTGACGAGGAAGAGGACACGATCCGGGTACCGGTGGACCAATCCCGGGACGGGGGAGTGGGAGTCTTCGCCACAGGGATCGGCCATTTCCCAGGATGCCTGGTGGGTTTCCTCGAGGCGAGGAACGACCTGACGGCGGATGGCGCCGTTTTCATCGCCGGCCTCGATGAGGTTGAAGAAATGGGGGGTGATGGCCATCGCCAGTTTGGAACGGGCGAGAATGGCGCCAGCACGTTCGGACGCAGTGAGATCAGGGAGCAGCCTCTCGAGCTGTTCCACGGTGGTGATCCGGTTCTTGAGTTGCCACCGCCAGTCATTCCAATCGGAATCTGGCACGTGGGACCAAGGTCCGCGGCCCGCTGAATGGAAGTCCTTCAAGGCGTTAGTGCATGCACCGTCTTCGTCCGAAGGGGATTCCTCTGAGGCCTCCCGAAGCGAGTCGTCAGACATCGGGCGGGACTATTCTTGCGGGTCCGGGGTGTGTCAAGAAGGTGGCCCGGAAGGGGCGGGAGCCGGTTCCTCCTCGATCACGGTTTGGGCACGCTCGCTTTCCACGTCACGAAGCCGGCGGATGACGTCGCGGGCGAGGAGTTTGGGACTGGGAGGGGCCTGGCCGCGGACGAAGGTGGTCAAGCCGACCCGGGACCTCGAATCCACGTAATCTTCGATGAGTTCGATGTATCGGAACAGCAGGGGTCGAAGGTCGGGCGGGGCGTTGATGCGGATGGCGTGGAGCTGCTGGAGCAATTGGCGGAGTACGGGCAGTTGGCGAGGGAACTCCCAGGTGCCCAGAATCTCTTCCAGCGGCATTTTGCGGGCGCGACTTCCGGCTCCTGGGAGGATGCCGACGGGTTGGAGGGCTTCGTCGAGTTTGCGCAGGGTGAACTCTCGGGGCCAGGCCTGGGCGGCGTCGCGTCCAGTGAAGTTGGCGACGGTGATGGCCCACCATTTCTCGGTATCCAGGAGCGAACGGAAGTGTGGTTGAAAGGCTTCGATGAAGCCGGTCTGCCAGTTCCAATGATTCTGGAGCTGGAAGACCCATTGATGGATGCGGGCGAGACCTTCGGGCAACCGTTGCAACTCATGCAGGCAGAGGTGGGCTCCGGCGGAGAAGCGCCGCCAGTCACGATCCGACATGTTTTCCAGATCGGGCTGGCTGAGTTCGTAGAAGGAGGGTGGCGAACTGCGGGAAAGCTGTTCCCTGACCTGGGCGAGGTTGCCTTGACGCCGGACTTCCATGGAGATCCGGGTCTCGGGTGTGGGCAGGGGGCCTTCGACGCTGCATTCGAGCACGGTTTGGGTGATGCCTTCGACGAGCCACAGCGGCGGTTCTGCGGCGCGCTGGTTTCCGGGGCGATTGGACAGGTCGAGAACCACGGCCTGGACGATGGCGCGGGTGAGGCGTTCCTCGGACAAGGTCGAAGGGACTTGGACCCGGAACTTCCAGGTGGACTCGAAGGGGACGGCTTCGATGGCAACAGGGGCGTTGGTGCGCTGCCGCGGATCGATGGCGACGTGGATGTGGGCGCCGGCGGATCGCCAGAGGTCGGGAAGGGCGAACACGCGAAGCGTCTCGGCTTTGACACGTTCACAGGCGATGGCGACGGTCTGGGGGGTCAGAGTGCGCGGACCCGAGCCGGGTTGGAAATCCCGGGGCGGTGAGAGGCCGGGAACGCGGGGGCCGGTGACGACGAACTGTCCGGACTGACTGGTGGTGGCGAGTTCCTGGGGGAAGGCGGGGGCCTGGGCGTGGGTGGAAGCGAGACCGGCCAGGGTCAGGACACCAATGAGAACCGCCGACACCCGGTGCAGGGTGGCGAGCCGAAGGAGGGCAACCGGCTGCCGGCTGGTGGAGGGGCTTCGTGCCTGACACCTGGCGGGGTGGGTTCCGGACCGTCGGTTCATAGGGGGACCTGGTTTCGGCGAGGTCACGGTCGATGAGCAGCGAGTCGTCGATCGGTTCGAAGGGGTGATCTGCCGGTTGACCGCGAAAGTCCAGCCTGGAGCCAGTGGGTTGGCGGTGGGGCGGAAGGCTCCTGCGCGATTAGGTCGCGGACGGTTTGGGTTTGGTTGAACTGGTTGCTGGGGCGGCGGGTTTGGAGCTGGCGGAGTCCGATTTGGCGGGAGTGGGCGAGGTCGATGACGATGAGGAACCGGAATTACTGTTGAGGCTTTCCTTCTTGGCGGCGGCTTTGTAGCCCTCGCTGCGGTAGTCGGTGATGTAAAACCCCGATCCCTTGAAGATGAGTCCGGCGCCAGTTCCGACCTGACGTTGAACCTTTCCCTTGCCCCAACGGGCTTTGGCACAGCGGTCTTTGGGGCACACCTCGATCGGCGCGTCTTTCATCGACTGAAAGAGGTCGAACACGGCGCCGCACTTCTGACACGCATATTCATACGTTGGCATGGGCCGACAGTGTATCGGGGGGCGATTTCAGCCCGTCAAGGGCCGTGATCGTTTGGGGCTTGGGTTCATGGACGGGCTTGGGCTGGGGAGGGGAGCCGGGGTTGGAGACGGTGGTGACCGGGTGGGCCGTTGGCGTGCTTGTGCTTGGCTCCGGTCGGGGTTTCCCGATTGGATGGGGGGCGTGCCCCTTTTCCACCTGGAAGCCTTCGCGGAGCGTGAATGGCGACGATGGAACCGGAATTTGGGCTGGGGCTGGTTTCCCCGACTCTTGGTGCTGATGTTTGCGGCGGTGTCGGTGGGGGGAGTTCTGGCACTTCAGTTGAAGCGGCAAGAACCTGAGTTGAGCGATCTGCTGCAAATGGCGCTCATTTTTGCCTTCGTGTCCCATGGGTGGAGCGTGGGCGGGGTGGTCCGGATTGTGGCGGCGGAGATGGAAGCTGGAACCATGGAACTGCTGCTGCTGACGCGGATTCGGCCTATCGATCTGATCATTGGGCAGTTTGGATTTGGGTTGTTGGGGTCGTTGGCGTCGGGGGTCGGGTTGATTCCGTGGCTGTGGTTGGGAGGTTTGAATGCCGGGTGGGGCTGGGGTGAATGGGGGTGGGCTGCCGCGGTGTGGCTGGCGGCAGGCGTGGCGCTGAACGCGCTTTACCTGGCGATGGCGTCGCTCGGCCGGACGTTGAGTTCTGGCGGGATGGCGGCTTTGGGGGTGGCTTGTCTGCTGTTGAGCACGTTTTGGGTGGTGCCTGTCCTGGTCGAGAGTCCGACGCTGGCGGAGGTGAAGGATGGCGCGCTTTTGGCCCTCGCCGGCTATGGGGTGGTGTCCGTCCTGGGTCTCACCGTGGCCGGCTGGAACTTAAGCCGCGCCGTCACTTCAGCGAGCCGGGTCCGGTCGGCGCGGAGGCGAGCCTGGATGGGGGCGCCGAGACGGCCGGGACCGGCTCAGCGTCGAAAGTTGCTGGAAGGCAATCCGATCGAGTGGCTGGCATCGGCGGGATGTCCCTGGTGGGCCTGGGTTGTGGTGGCAGTGGGGGCCATGGTGCCGCGTTGGGACGGTAGGGCGACGACTTCGGACATGTTCGCCGCGATGAGCTGGCTGCGGGGCGTGGTCTTGATTCTCCTGGCATTCCAGGCGTACGGGCAGCTGCGGTATGATCTGCGGGAAGGCACGTGGGAAGCGCTGTTGCGGACGCCGATCACCGTTTCGAATTATGTGATGGGGCACCTGAGGGCGTGGTGGCGTCAGCAGGGCCCGCTCCTGGCGGTGATTGCGGTGATTCCGGTTGGGTTCGCCCTGTTCGACGATTGGCACGGGGTCACCTGGCGTGAACTCGCTGAATTGTTGGTTGCCGGGATCTTGTTGACGGGGGCGGATGCTATTCTGGCCAGTATCTGGTTTCTGGGTGCGGCGGTGAAATTCGACGGCGCCTCCTTCCTACTCGCTGCGATGTTGTCGGCGGGTATCCTGACCCTGATGCAGTTGTTCCACGCGTTGGGCGGGCTTGGACCGGTTTGGCCGTGGATCTGGGCGGGATTGGCGCTGCTGATTTTTCTGGCGAGTCGGGAAACGGTTTGTCGCGAGATCACCGAACAGCTGGATCAGGCGGCGGGCCTGGAAGGGAAGAGCTCGATGTGGCCGTGGCCGAAGCCCGGATGGCCGTCGAGACCCTCGCGCGGGACGCGCGGTCGAAGGGCAGGGGTGATTTCCTGAACGGGCGAGCGGGCGGCGCGTCAGCCACCGATGCAGCTCATGGTGCGTTCCGGTTGTTCGAAGCCGGCCTCGCCGATGTGGTGGCGTTCCTCTTTGCCGAGCACGACGTGGTGGAGCCACGTAACGATGTCGGGGTCGGTGACGCCGGAGCGCAGCCTTGCCTTGAGGTCGTGTTCGATGACGCTGAAGAGGCAGGTTCGGATCTGGCCGTCGGCGGTGAGCCGGATGCGATTGCAGTGGCCGCAAAACGGCTCGGTGACGGGGGCGATGATGCCGATTTCCGCTCCCGGCGAGGTGACATGAGTGTCGTCGAGGCCGGGGTTGGGGGAGGGGATTGGCACCTGGGCGGTGCCGGTCGAAGGACCAGCGTCCTGGATGGGCTGCCGAAAACGCCAACGGCGCGCGGTTTCGGAGGCGTGGGATGGCTGGGCTGGGACGAGGTCGAAACGGGCGCGAAGTCGGGCAAGGATTTCACGCCCTGGCACGACGAGGTCCTTGAGCCAGGAACGACCCGAATCGAGAGGCATGAATTCGATGAATCGGAGGGACAGGTTTTCGCGGAGCGCGAAGGCGGCGAGGTCCTCGACTTCGTGGTGATTGAGGTCGCGGATGACAACGGCGTTGACCTTGACGGGATCGAAGCCGAGATCGCGGGCGAGGGCGATGGATTGGAGGACCTCCTGGAGGCCGTCGCGGCCGGTCATGCGGCGGAAATTGGCGGGATCGAGGGAGTCGAGGCTGAAGGAGACGCGGCGCAGGCCTGCCTTGCGGAGGTCGCGGGCATGTCGGGCGAAATGGAAGCCATTGGTGGTCATGGCCAGATCCTGGATGCCCGGGATGGAGGCGAGGCGTTCGACGAGGCGGGGGAGGTCGTTGCGGAGGAGAGGTTCTCCCCCGGTCAGTCGGACTTTGCGAATGCCGAGAGCGACGAAGGTGCGGGTGACACGTTCGATCTCCTCGAAGGAGAGCAGTTCGTTGCGAGGCTTCCAGGAGCGGAGCAGGGAGCGGCTGGGGGCGGGGTTGGGGTTGCGGGCGGGGTCGAACTTGCTGCGGTAGAAATTGGCCGCCTCCTCGGTTTCGGGGAGGCAGTAGAGGCAGCGGAAATTGCAGCGGTCGGTGACGCTGATCCGAAGATCACCGAGGACCCTGCCGAACGAATCGATGAGCACGAGGCCGGGTTACTTCGGAGCCGCGGTCGCGTTGGTGGCGGCGCCGGAGCGGACATTGACCTCGCCGGAGCGTTTCAGTTCCACGTCCAGGGACGGGACCTTGCCGGGGGTCGGGGCTGTGGTTGCACTCGCGGCCGGGGCTCCAAACTTCATGTCATTGAGCACCTCGGCGCCCTTGCGCACGGGTTGGGTCGAGTAGATGCCACGGCGGATCCAGTCGAGGCGGCGTGCGACGTTGAGTTCGTCTTTCAACTTGCGGACCTGATCGCGGAGGTAGGCGAGGTCGTTGAGCTGTTTTTCGAGGGAAATTTTCTCCTCCTGAAGGCGCTTGAGTTCCCGGGCCAGTTCCTGGCGGTTGCCTTCGGAAGTGGCCAGACGGCGTTCGGTCTCGTTGATCTTTCCTTCGAGATCCGCGATGGAGGTTTGGAGGTCCCCCATTTGCTTGGTCAGATCGACGTTGCGACCTTCCAAGGTCGCGATCTGGCCGTCGCGTTTGACGATCTCGTCCTGGGCGGTTTTGGTTTCGGCCTGGGCGGTCCGGGTCTCGGCGCGGGACTTGGCGAGGTCGGTGTTCAGGGCGGCGATTTCGACCCGGAGGTTTTCGAGGTTCCGCGTCCGGTCGGTGAGATTGGTTTCGAGGGTGGTGTTGACCTTCTTTTGTTCGTCGAGTTCACGCCGGGTGAGCGTGAGACGGTTGGAGAAATCAACGATGACGATCTCGTTGCTTGTCTGCTGGGCGGCCGCGGAACGTTGTGAGTCGTTCAAGGCATAAACCGCCCAGACGAGCGCGGCCACAACCACCACGAGAACGCCTGCGAGCACCTTCATAAGCGGACACTCTGAGCAGGCCCGCGATGTTTGGCAACCTCGCCGGGCGCCTGCTTGCAAAGGTCGGCGACCCCACTACGGTTGGGGGTCATGGAACTGCCGAAAACGGTGGGGGTGATGATTCTGCCCAGTGTGAATCTGTTCCCGCATGCGGTCCTGCCGTTGTTCATCTACGAACCGCGGTATCGGCGCATGCTCAAGGACGCCCTCGAAGGCCATCGGATGTTTTGCGTGGCCATGCAACGCCCGGACAAGACCGACGAAGCACCGGCTCAAGTGGCCGGGTTGGGGGTGATCCGGGCCTCGGTTGAGCATCCGGACGGCACTTCCAACATGATTCTCCAGGGTGTGACCCGGGTTTCCTTGGGGCGGGTGTTCCGCCGTCGCCCTTATCGGATGCATTCCATCAAGCCCCTCGTGCCGGTTTCGCCGGATTCCACGCGCATCGACGCCCTCGTCGGCAAGGTCCGGGAGCTGGTCAACGAACGGTTTCGCAAGGGGTTGCCGGGGACCCTGAAGTTTCTTGGCAAGGGCAGCGGCGCGGGAAAGTCCGATGGAAAATCGGTCGAGAACATTCTGAGATCCATGGCGAACGTGGCCGATGCCAGCGTGCTGGCCGATCTGGTGTCGTGCACGCTCTTGCCGGACCCGCGCCAGCGCCAGGTCATGCTGGAAACCGTCGATGTGGAGACCCGCCTGCGGTATCTGATCTGCTTCCTGATCAAGGAAGAAGAGGGCGCGCGCGGCGGGACGGTCGAACCGTGACCCGGCCCACGGTCAGAGGTGTCCGAGAACACGGTAGGCGAGCCATCCCAGCTGCTCGTGCCACCAGAAACTGAACATCGACAAGGCTTCCTCGTCCGGGAAGGCCTTCCAGCCAGGGGAAGGGTCGGGAAAACGGAGCACCTGAAAATCGCAGGCCACGGGGTGCACCAGGACGCCGGCCTTTTCAAAGGCGGCGACGGACCGACGCATGTGCAGCGCCGAAGTCACCAGCAGGACTCGGGTCCATCCCTGACGATCCATGAGTTCCCGGGTGCGGTGGGCCTCCTCCCGTGTGGAAACCACGGGTCCGAGGGTGTGCACCGTGGCCGGCGACAGCTTCCAGTCCTGAAACCATCCGCGGATCTGGGTTGAACTGGGGTTCATCCCCGGCGGTGGTTCAGGCGCGTCGCCGCCGACGACCAGGGCCCTGGCCTTTCCGCGCCGGCACAATTCGAAGCCGGCGATGAGCCGGTCGCTGGAGCCGGTCAGATCGATGGAAGCGAAATCCGAGCGTGACGCGCGCCAGCCGCCGCCCAGGACCACGACGGCATCGGCTTCGGGGGCGCGATCGAGGGTGGCATCGACCCAGGGGCGTTCGAGACTGCCGATGAGGGGTGCGGTGAGCCAGGGCTGGCAGAGCAGCCAGAGCAGGACGAAGGCGGTGCCGCATGCCGAGGCGCCGAGGCGTTGGCGTCGACGGGCGCAGACCAGAGTTGCCACCAGGAGAAGGAGCCAGCCGAAGCCGAACGGATGGACCAACGGCGAGATGAACTTGAGCAAGCCCGTCATGGAGGTGTCCTGCCCGCGTTGAGCCGGAGGACTTAACCCGGCCCGACGGGTGTGGAGGCATGAATCCTGGCGATGTTGGCTTCAATGCGCGCCAGGTAGGAATTGGGGCCGTCCGGCCAGGGATGATTCAAGTAACGATAGACACCTTCGAACTCGTGGGTGAGCCGGTCCCGGACGTGAAGGTTCCAGAACGCCGGTGTTTTGCGCACAAGATCCGAGGCGTCCGTGAAGGGCTGGGGCGAGGTGGAATCCGGGTTGTGTCGGGCGGATTCGGCGAATTCGTCGAACAGCAGGGGAAGTTTTTCGGGGTAATCGGAAGCGGCCATCTGGCCGAGAAGATCCGCGGTGGCGAGGGCGCAGCCGACCCGGCGATCGACAGGTCGGTCGAAGGAAAGAGCCCGGACATTCGCGTTGACGCCGGTGCACCGGATCATGCTCTGGATCTCCCGGATGTCGGCGGTGTTGAAACCCTGACGGGAGAGGATGCGATCCGCGAAGTCGGCGCTGCGCTGCACATGGATCGGCGTGAACTTGGCGCCCGTCCCGAGGGTGTCGCCGCGGGATTTCAGGTATCCGGTGTCGTGGAAGAGGATGGCGACGAGTCCCAGGCGCACGGCGCGGTCGTCGAGGTGGGGGGCGGAGCCGGACCGGAACCACCCGAGGAGAAGGCGAGCCAGGCAGAGTGTGCCCTGAAGGGTGTGCTCCTGGTCGTGGTAGCGGGTATCCAGCGGTTCAAAATCAGGGTGGCGGCCGGCGAATGCCTCGCTGACCCAGGCGAAAGTGGTGTGGATCCACCTGGCGTCCGTCTCGCCGGTGACCGTCTTCCAGGTCTCAGCGCAGACCGGGAGTACCTCCGCGGGTTCCCTGGTGTTCACTTCGGGAGACACGACGGACGATAGCCAGAGGGGCGGGGCGGCCCGCAAACGTTTTCCCAAGACCGGATTCTGCATCGTTTCGTCGCCGACAACCGGATGCGAGCTTGCGCCATGGAATGGAAGTGTCGTGCTGGCGGGGAACGATTTGGGTCGGATCCGCATCCGGGGCGGGCTATGCAAGGTCCATGAGCCGTGCATTGCTCGCGTTTGTCGATGAGGTCTACGAGGACTTGGAACTTTGGTATCCCAAGTTGCGGCTGGAGGAAGCCGGGTATGCCACCCGGATGGCGGCGCCTTCCCTGGAGCCGGTGCATGGAAAGCATGGTTATCCGGCCCGTCCCGACCTCCTGATCGCCGACGCGCGTGCCGAGGATTTCGAAGGATTGCTGATTCCGGGTGGTTTCATGCCCGATAAACTGCGACGTGACAGCCGGGTTTTGGAACTGACCCGGTCGTTTCATGAAGCCGGCAAGTTGGTGGCCTTCATCTGTCATGGGGGCTGGATTCCCATCTCCGCGAAGATCCTCCGGGGCCGGCGAGCCACCGGCTCGCGCGGGATCAAGGACGACATCGAGAACGCCGGAGCCATCTGGGTGGATCAACCGGTGGTGGTGGACGGCAACCTGGTGTCGAGTCGTACACCGCTGGACCTGGCGCCCTTCGCCCGCGCGATGGTGGATTTTCTGCGAAGCCGTTCTAACGATTGAGCTGCCGTCGATCCGCCCAGTCCTTGTCTTCGAACCCCAGCCCCGATGTCCCACGCCCACGCCCGTCTTGGTGCTCACACGGATCCGACGTTTCGTTCCGAACCCCGGCCTGCCCGCGAAGTCATCCGGCGGGTGGCGAAATATCTGAAGCCTTACCGGTGGGCGGCGGTGGGGACGATTGTGTGTGCGGTGGCGTCCCTGGGTTTTGGGATGTTGTACCCGCGTCTGACGCGGTTGTTGATCGACGACGTGGTGGCGGGTGGGCGGGCGGAATGGTTGACGCCGGCGGCTCTTGGCCTGCTGGGGGCGTTTTTTTTGCGGGAGTCCTTCAACAGCCTGCGGATCCGGGTCAACAACCGGCTCGAGCAGAACGTGATCTTCGACATGCGCCGGGAGGTCTACGGACGACTGCAACGGCTGCCGGTGGCGTGGTTTGACCCGCGCGCGTCCGGGGATTTGATGACCCGGGTGATCGAGGATGTGAACAGCGTGGAGCGTCTTCTGATCGACGGGACGGAGCAGGGGACAGTGGCGGTCCTGAGCATTGTGGGTGCGTTGTTCTTCATGTTCGCCTCCAGTCCCATGCTGGCGGGGGTGTCTTTGGTTCCGTTGCCGGTGCTGGTGGTCGGGGCGCTCTGGTACACGACCACCGCCCACAAGCGTTACCGGCAGCAACGCGAGGCGTCGTCGGCGATGAACGCGCTGCTCATGGACAACCTCCAGGGCATCCGCCAGGTGAAGGCGTTCGGTCGGCAGGACTACGAGGATGCGAGGTTCAGTCAGCGTGCGGAAGAGTTACGGCAGGGGACCCTGGTGGTGATGCGGGCCTGGGCTTGGTATTCGCCGGCCATGGAGTTCGCCGGTGCGCTGGGGATCGGGCTGGTTCTGTGGGTTGGCGGCGGGCAGGTCATCGCCGGGCGCATGGAGATTGGAGAGTTGGTGGCGTTCATGCTCTACGCCGGGATGTTCTTCTATCAGCCGATCGGACGGCTGCACGCGCTGAATCAGATGCTGCAATCGGCGCGGGCGGCGGCTGCGCGGGTGTTCGACATTCTGGATGCGCCGACCGAGCGCGCCGAGCGCGGAGGGGTGTTGCGCTGCCCGGTGAAGGGCGAGGTGGTTTACGAGGATGTGGGCTTCCACTATCCCGGTGGGCGGACGGTGCTGCGGGGTATTTCGTTGCAGGCGATGCCCGGCGAAATGGTGGCCTTGGTGGGGCCGACGGGTGCGGGAAAGTCCACCCTGGTGAATCTGCTCCCCGCGTTTTATGAGGCGACCTCGGGTCGAATCACGATCGACGGCCAGGATATCCGGCAGGTGGGGCTGGAACCGTTGCGAGCCGCGATCAGCGTGGTGAGCCAGGAGCCGTTCCTGTTCAACGGCACGCTGCGTGAGAACATCCTGTATGGGCGGTTGGACGCCGCCGAACCGGAATTGATCGCCGCGGCGAAGGCGGCCAATTGCCACGATTTCATCAGCCGGCTGCCGGAGGGCTACGACAGCCGGGTCGGGGAGCGCGGGGTGAAATTGAGTGTGGGGGAGAAGCAGCGGGTGAGCATCGCGCGAGCACTGCTGAAGAACGCGCCCATCCTGATTCTGGATGAAGCGACCGCGAGCGTGGACACCCAGACCGAACGCCTGATCCAGGAGGCACTGGAACGGCTGATGTCGGGACGGACGAGTTTCGTCATCGCCCACCGCCTGAGCACGATCCGTTCGGCGAAGCTGATTCTGGTGCTGAAGGCAGGAGAAATCCTCGAACGCGGAACCCATGAATCGCTTCTGGCGGCGAACGGACTGTATGCGCGGTTGGCTCAGATTCAGAACACAACGACCATCGAGGAAGGATTTGAACGGCTCGGGGTCTGAGGGCTTACTCTGGGGCGTGTCGAAGAACTGGATCCTCGCCTGGCTGGTGCTCGGACTCGGGGTGGCGTGGTTGGGCTCCCGTACGGCGGTGCGGGCCGGCCAGGCGCCGCCGGTGGCCGGGCGGGAGACGCTGCGGTCGGAAGCCTACAAACGCTCCTGGGTGGCCTGGGCCGAGGTGTTGCCGGGTGACGAAGGGTTGCGGGTCCAGTGGTGGGGCACGACGGGTGCCGAGGTGGAACTGCTCCGGGCGGTTCACGGAACCACGAATTTCACCACCTTGCTCAAAGGTCGCGGCGCGACGGAGTTCCTCGACCGCGGAGTGGTTCCCGGACAGCGCTACGTGTACCGGCTGCAAACCGGCTTCCGGCCCGAGCAGTCGGTGGTCGAATGGTCCGCAGGGGTGCGGATGCCTCCGGTGGAGGACCGGGGGACGGTGGCACTGCTGGTGGACGAAACCCTGGCGGGCGCGCTGCATCCGGAATTGGGGAGGTTGGAACAGGAACTGATCGGCGACGGCTGGAATGTGCTGCGAAGGAATGTGCCGCGACATGACGACCGCGATTGGTCGCGCAACACGAATGCCATCGCCCGCATCCGTGCCCAGGTGAAAGCCGACTGGGAAGCCAGCGGGAAGACGCTGCGTTGTCTGTTTCTCATCGGCCACGTGGCGATCCCCTATTCGGGCATGCACGCCGAGGACCTGCACACCGGACGCGGCGACAACCACTTCGGAGCGTGGCCATCGGATCAGTATTACGGCGATGTGGATGGGAATTGGACGGATCTCCACCCGTATCCCACCTATCTGGCGCCGGTGTCCTTCCCGATCACCCGAAACGAACCGGGGGATGGCAAGTTCGATTGGGAACACGTGCCGCCGAACGCCAGCGGAGAAGCGAAGTTGGAAATGGCGTTTGGACGGTTGGACTTCTTCCGCATGCCCTCCTTTGGCAAGGGCGAGCGCGGGGAAATTGCTCTGCTGAAACAATACTTCGACAAGGCCCGCCGGTACCGCATGGGAGACATGCCGGCACGGGCCGGGGTCGTCGCAGGGGGCTATTTCCAGAACGCGCTGGACCTCAATCTGCTCATGAACGCCTACCGGACCGGCAGCCGCTTGTTTGGCGGTGGAACCAACACGGTGGTGGAGGGGGATTTTTTCGGTTTGCCAGCCAGCGAGGCGACGCTCTGGGGGTTTCAGTCGGGTTCCGGTTACATCGACCGAATCCGGTCCGGTTCACCGGGCGTGGTGACGTCGTCCGCGCTGGCGAGTCCGAAGCGTCAGGCGAAGGTGGTGTTTTCCATGCTCCTCGGATCGTGGTTCGGCGACTGGGCGGTGGGGGAGGACAACCTGTTGCGGGCGATCACGGCGTCACGGGACTACGGTTTGGCGTCGATGTGGATACGCAACGCCGAGTGGCGCTTCGATTCGCTGGCGTGGGGCGGAACGCTAGGGGACGGGCAGTTGCTGACCGCCAACGAATCGGTTCGATTCCGCGATCCCAACCGTGGAACCACCCGGACCCTGACGATCCTGGGCGACCCGACATTGCGGGCGCATGTGGTATCGCCGGTGCGGGGACTGAAGGGGAAACGCTCGGAGAAGGCGGTGCGCCTGAGTTGGGCGGAAGGCGCTCCGGGCATCCTGGGCTGGCATGTGTACCGCTCGACCAACGGTCCGACCGGGACCTTCTCGCGGCTGAATCAGGATCTGCTGACGACTCGCGAATTCGACGATCCCCAGGCGCCGACGGCGGTCAAGTACATGGTCCGGGGGGCGGCGCTGGTGGAGACCGGCAGCGGTTCGTACACGAACCTGAGCTTGGGCGTGTTCTGGCCGTAGATCTCGATCCGCGCGAAACGGGAATCGGATTCCCGTCTTACCAGGACGACGCCACGGGCCTTTGGGACGAACGCCGTTGGCGCGGGTGCCATGTTTCGAACCAGCCCAGGGTGGGCCCGTTGGGGACGACGCCGTGCGAATGGATCGCCCGCGGTCGGTGATGGCGGAGTTCCGCTACGTCCCGTGGGGGCCGGGGCGGTTCTGGCTCAATGTCGCGGCGGTCGGTGGCGGGATCGTGGTGGCGACGCCGCCGAGCGAGGATCTGCCCGTGTCTTACTGGGGCACCCCGGCGGTCATCACCGCACCGCTCTACTATCGGGCGGTCCGTGTGGGGCCGTGAATCGAGTTGGCGGAACTTGGCTCTTGCGAGGGTTAAGGCGCGAGAGCTATTCCTCCCAAACCCCATCGAACGTGCCCGACCTTGAGACCGGGTGCGACACGAGGCCGGACCATGCACCTGAAGACCCACATTCTCCCTCGATGCGTTCGCCGGGCGGGCGCGGGCTTCACCCTGATCGAGCTGCTGGTGGTGATCGCGATCATCGCGATCCTGGCCAGCATGCTGCTGCCGGCGTTGAGCAAGGCGAAGGCCAAGGGCAAGGCGATCCACTGCATCAACAACCTCAAGCAGGTCGGACTCGCCATGATCCTCTATTCCGACGAGTTCGACGGCTACATTCCCCGCGGCAACGGGTATCCGTGGTTTCTCTGTTACATGCCGTACATGCCGGAGGGCGGGAAAGACAAAGACTTCCGCCAGGTCCGCATCTACCGGTGTTCCAGCTATCCGAACAAGGACCAGAAACGTCAGCAGATCATCACCTACGTCATCAACGCGTGGAAGTTCAGCAGCCCGACCGACAAGGTGGGTTCGGAACAGGTTGGGCCCTCCAAGCTCACGGCCTTTCAGGTGCCCAGCGACACCATTCACCTGACGGACAACGAGAATGGCGCATGGCGGCCGATCATCACGGGCTATCAGGATGGCATCACCGACCTGAACGACGTCTGGGCGCCCGGCCATCTCCCGTACAGCGAGAGCGGGACAGTGCGGCGCTTGAGCGGGGAACGGCGCGTGGCGGCGAACCGCCATAACGACGGCGCCAACTCGGTTTTTCTGGACGGTCATGCCGGTTTTTTGAAGGCCCGGGCCATCGTGACCGATCGCTGGCGGGAGGTGCGGACCTCGACGGCGACGGTGCGGTGAAGTGGAAACGATTCTTGGCCGTGGACGCTTCCCGGCGCATACTGCCCGGGTTGAACCCGTCGATCTCCATCGCGACCCTCTTGGGTCTTGCCATCGCGCTCGCTGGGGGCTGTTCACGGCCACCTGAAACCAAGGCCAGCCAGGCCTCGGCGGGCCCTGCAGACGGCGGGACCTATGAGGTGGCGCGGGTGGAATTGCGGACCGTGGAACGGACCATCACGACCACGGGTTCGCTGCTGCCACTCGATCGGACGCCGTTGAGTGTGATCGTGCCGGGACGTCTTTCAACGATCGCCGTGGATCTTGGGAGTTTCGTGCGACAAGGGGAGCCCATCGCCCAGGTCGATGACTCCGATTATCGCTTGCGGGTGAAACAGTCGGAAGCGGCCATGTGGCAGGCCCGGGCGCAGGTGGGGCTTCCGCTGGAAGGCGACGAGGACATTGTGGACGTCGAGGGTTCGAGCACGGTGCAGGAAGCGAAGGCGGTTTTGGGCGAAGCCCGGGCGAATCGCGAGCGGATCGAGGCGTTGTCGGATGAGGGCATTCTTTCGGCGTCGGAACTCGAGACGGCAACGGCGGCGTTCAAAGTGGCTTCGAGCCGCTATGCCGAGGCGTTGGAGCAGGCACGGACGCGGGTGGCTCAGTTGCAGCAGCGGCGTGCCGAATATCGCATTGCGCAGAAGCAGTTGGCGGACACGCTGATTGTGGCGCCCTACGACGGCGCGGTGCAGGAGCGGTTGGCGAATGTGGGCGAGTATCTGGCGGTGGGTGCGCCGGTGGTGACCTTTGTCCGGACGGATCCACTTCGACTGAGGGTGGAGGTCTCGGAGCGGGAGGCGCCGCGGGTGAAGATCGGGCAACCGGTGCGGGTCACTTTGGAAGGCGACACGAATGTTTACTTCGGAGCGGTCAAGCGGCTGAGTCCCGCAATTGTTGAGGGGAGTCGGACGATGGTGGTGGAGGCGGATGTGCCGTCGCAGGGGCGCCTTCGTCCTGGGACATTTGCCCGGGCGGGCATCGTGACGACGGGGGATGTTCCGGCGCTGACGATGCCGAGCGAGGCGTTGGTGACCTTTGCGGGAATCGAGAAAGTGTTCGTGGTGCAGGACGGGTTGGCGGTGGAGAAGCGGGTGACCACCGGGGATCGGGGGCCGGACTGGGTGGAGGTGGTTGCCGGATTGAAGCAGGGCGAAACCGTGGTGCGGTTGCCGGGGAGCTTGCAGACCGGACAGAAAGTGACGGTGCTGCCGGTGAAGGGTGAGGACCTCACCCGGGAAGCTCGCGTGGTGCCTGGGGAAGGTGGCACGAATGCGGTGAACGGGGGGCGTGCACCGGCCGGATCGTGAAACCAGGTCGATCCGATGCAAACCCTGGCTGAGATATGTATCCGTCGTCCGGTGTTCGCCTGCATGCTGGTGCTGGCCCTGGTGGTGTCTGGCACGGCGGGCTATGTGCGGCTGAACGTGGACCGTTCGCCGGCGGTGGATCTTCCGACGGTGTTCGTATCGACCTCCCTTCCCGGGGCTTCGCCGGTGGAGATGGAATCGCTGGTGGCGCAGCCGCTGGAGCAGAACATCAACACGATTGAAGGCATTAACGAGCTGCGTTCGATCTGTGGCGTGGGCCGCTCGTTCATCATCGTCCGCTTCAACCTGGATCGGGACCCGAACTCGGCGGTGGAAGACGTGCGCAATCGCGTGGCGGCCGCTTTGCCGGAACTACCGCCCGATGTCCTGCCGCCCCAGGTGTCGAAGTTTGACATCGATTCGGCTCCGGTGATGACCCTCGCCATGTCGGGCGATCGCCCCGTGCGCGAGTTGACCGAAATGGCCGACAAGATCGTTCGGGTGCAGTTGGAACGGGCGGAAGGAGTCGGCGAAGTGGAGGTCTCCGGCGGGCTGGCGCGCGCCATCAACATCTGGGTGGACGCCGATCGTCTGGCGGCCTACCGACTGCCGATCACGGCGGTGCGTGACGCCGTGGTGCGTCAGAATGCCAACATCCCGGGAGGCAACGTCACCGGGCGACTGACGGAACGCGTGCTGCGCACCATCGGGCGGGTGGAGGATCCGCGCGATTTCAATGAGCTGGTGGTCACGACGGTCAACGGTGCGCCGGTGCGTATCCGCGACGTCGGTCATGCGGAGGACGGAACCAAGGAGCAACGTTCCATCGCGCGCCTGGACGGACGGCCGTGCGTGCAGTTGGACATCCGCCGGCAATCGGGTGCCAACACGGTCGCGGTGATTGAGGCCATCAAGGAGCGGTTGCCGGCCCTGATCGCCCAGCTGCCGCCCGACGTGAAGATCCAGGTCACCCGGGATCAGTCGCGCTACATCCACGAGGCGCTGTCGGAGATTCAAAAGCACCTCATCCTGGGCAGTTTTCTGGCGAGCCTGGTGGTGTTGCTGTTCATGCGAAGCTGGCGGGCGACGTTCATTGCCGGCATCGCGATTCCGGTGTCGGTGATCTCGACCTTCGGCATGATGTGGGCTCTCAATTTCACGCTGAACAGCGTCACGATGCTCGCCCTGGTGCTGATGGTGGGGATCGTCATCGACGACGCCATCGTCGTGTTGGAGAACATTTTTCGGTTCGTGGAAGAGAAGCAGATGAGCGCGTTCGAGGCGGCCCAGGCGGCCACCGCCGAGATCGGGTTGGCGGTGATGGCGACCACGTTCAGTCTGGTGGTGATCTTTGTGCCGGTGTCGTTCATGTCGAGCGTGGCGGGCCGGTTCCTGTTTCAGTTTGGCCTGACGTCGGCGGTGGCGGTGCTGGTGAGCCTGCTCGTGTCCTTCACGCTCACGCCGATGATGAGCGCGCGGTTGTACGGCATGGGCAAGTCCAGGCGGGTCGAGCACCAAACCGAAGGGTCGCGGGGGGGATTCTATGGGGCGCTCGAACGTCTTTATATGCGTTCGTTGGGGTGGTCGATGCGCCATCGGCTCTGGGTCCTCGGCACGGCCGTCGCTGTCGCCCTGTCTTCGGTGCCGCTCTACGGGGTGGTGAAGCAGGAGTTCACTCCCACGGACACGGACGAAGGCGAGTTTGACGTGAGTCTGACGGCGCAGGAAGGCACCAGCCTGCCGGCGATGGACGAGGTGGTTCAACTGGCGGAGAAGGCGGTGCGCGGGGTTCCCCATGTGCGCACCATTCTTTCGACGTCGGGATCTGGAGGCGGCTTTTCGTCCATCAATCAGGGCCGGCTTTACATCATGCTGGTGCCGCACGAAGAGCGGACCTTTGCCTGGAAACGGCTGTTGAGTTGGACGCCGTGGAAGGCGTTTCAGGGGAATGCGTCCCAGCGTGAAGTGATGCAGCAGGTGCGGGCGCGCTTGAAGTTCTTGAAGGATGTTCGGGTGGGGGTGCGGAGCGGAGGTTCCTCCATCAACCTGGGCGGTCCGCCCTACGAGATCGATTTTGCGTTGCTGGGTCCTGATCTGGAGGCGTTGGCCGGCTATGCCGAGCACCTGCGCAAAAAGGCACCAGAGCTGGGCTTGCAGGATGCGGACACGACTTTGCGGTTGGACAAGCCGGAGCTTCGTATCGAGGTCGATCGGAATCGGGCGGCAGATTTGGGAGTGGAAGTGCAGGACATCGCCTCGGCGCTGCGCATCATGGTGGGTGGCGATACGCGGGTGTCGCGGTTCCGGGACGTGGGGATCAACGACGATTACGACGTGCAGCTCCGGTTGACGGACGTGGACCGTGATGACCCGGCGGATCTGGCTCGGCTGTATGTGCCGCGCAAGGACGGCGGTCTGGTGCGCTTGGACAACCTGGTGCAGGTGGTGCAGAGCCAGACGGCCTCGCGCATTGATCGGTTGGATCGTCAGCGGACCGTGGCGCTGCGGTCGGGAATCGCCCCCGGGTACGCGATGGCGGACCGGTTGGCGGCGCTGCGCGAGGAAGTCCGGAGCATGAATCTGCCGCCGGCCTACACGACGAAGGTGTCGGGTCGCGGGCGGGAACTGGAGAGCACGTTCGTGGAGTTCCTCTGGGCGTTCGCGCTGTCGGTGGCGTTCATGTACATGATCCTGGCCTCGCAGTACGAGAGCATCGTCCATCCTTTCACGATCCTCCTGTCACTGCCGCTCGCCCTGCCTTTCGCGCTTTTGTCGCTCTGGGTATCCGGCAACACGCTGAATCTTTATTCAGGGCTGGGATTGCTGGTGCTGGCGGGGGTGGTGAAGAAGAACGCGATCCTTCAGATCGACCACATGAACCAGCTGCGCGGCAAGGGATTGGATCTGCTGACGTCGGTGCTGCATGCCAATCGAGATCGTTTGCGGCCGATCCTGATGACCACGTTGTCCCTGGTGGCCGGCATGCTGCCGCTGGCCATGGGAACGGGGCCGGGTTCCGAGGAACGCCGGGCGGTGGCGGTGGTGGTGATCGGTGGCCAATCTTTGTGCCTGTTGCTCACGCTGCTGGTGACCCCGGTGGTGTATTCGCTCTTGGACGACCTGGTGCAGCGGTTCCGGTGGAAGGCCGGTTCAGAGCCGGCGTCGGCGACCGAGGCACCCCTGATCGTCGGTAAGTAAGGTTGGCGGTTTGCGATTGGCCCAGTGGGGTGCCCTAGCCTAGGGTCTCGCCCGACCACGACCGGGGGTTTCCGAGCAAGGAACGCTGGCCCGGTATTGCCACCATGAACACCGTCCAGGATCTCAAGACCGTCACACGCAACACGAAGTCCAAAGTCGAAGCCGAACTCTCCCGCACCGGGGGCCTGCTTCGCTTGGCGCCGGCTTGGGTGCCGCGCTCCTTCCTCCAACCCGGCCTGCGCCTCAAGCTGCATCCGGACGACACCTACGCCTACGGGGCGAACCGTGGCGGAATCGACGAACGCTGGTTTGCGTCCACCACCGAGGCGGCGAACGAAGGCCGGGTTCCCGATGAAGGTCTCAGCTACTGCGTGGTCGGTGGCGAACGTTTCACCCTGCGCAAGGCGGTGGAAGACTGTGGCGCGACGTTGATCGGCGGGAAGATCTGGAAGAAGTACGGCAAGTGGCCGGTCTACTCGAAGTTCTTCGACAACATGGGGCCGATCCCCCACCACATGCACCAGAACGCCAAGCAGGCGAAACTGGTGGGCCAGGAAGGCAAGCCGGAGTCGTATTACTTCCCGCCCCAGCACAACAATGTGGGGAACAATTTCCCGTACACCTTCATGGGGCTGGAACCCGGCACCACCAAGGCCCAGGTGCGCAAGTGCCTCGAGGATTGGAACAAGGGCGACAACGGCATTCTGGACTTGAGCCGGGCGTACCGGTTGAAGCCGGGAACCGGCTGGTTGATTCCCCCGTGCGTGCTGCATGCGCCGGGCAGCCTCTGCACCTACGAACCGCAGTGGGGTAGCGACGTTTTCGGCATGTACCAGAGCCTGGTGGAAGGCCGCTACGTTCCGTGGAGCCTGCTGGTGAAGGATATGCCCAAGTCCAAGCACAAGGACCTCGACTTCATCGTCGAGCAGCTGGACTGGGAGGGGAACGTCGATCCCAACTTCAAGGACAACCACTACCTCGAACCCGTGCCGGTGGCGGACACCCGCGAAGAAGGCTACGTCGACCGCTGGATCGTCTATGGCAAAATCGATGGCGAACAGCTCTTCACCGCCAAGGAACTGACGGTGGACCCGGGCACCAAGGTCACCGTGAAGGACACCGGCGCCTACGGCCTGATCTGCGTGCAGGGCACGGGCAAGATCAATGGGCAGCCGTTGAACAGTCCCAAACTGATCCGATTCCACGAACTGACCGAGGACGAATACTTCTGCACCGAGGACGGCGCGAAGGCGGGTGTGGTGTTCGAGAACACCAGTGAAACGGAACCGCTGGTGGCGTTGCGCTACTTCGGACCCGAAGTGAATCCGAACGCCCCGGACATGGGCGCCTACCGCAAGAACAAGTTCGCCTGAAGCCGTGAGGCGGAGGGTGGAGCGGGCCGATGAACGACGACATTCGCACGCTCCTGGAGGCGCTCCGGCGGGGTCAATATGAAGACCCCGCCGAGAAGATCGCCCTGTTGGCGGCGGCCTTGCATGAACAGCAAGCGACGCTGGACGATTTGATTCCCCTTCTTCACGCCCCGCAGGTGCCTTTGCGCCTGGCGGGGCTTGAGGCTTCGAGCGGCCACTCCGATCCCGGGGTGCACGCCGAAGTGCTGCGGCTCACCGCGGATCCCGAACTTCAGGTGCGCGAGCGTCTGGCGGATCTGCTGGTTCAGAAGCTCATTCCGCCGACCCCGGCAGCCCTGGAGTCGCTCCTGGCGGATCGCGAGGTTCCGGTGCGGATGCGTGGCTGCAAGGCGGCGGCGGGACAACCGGCCTTTCGCGATCGACTCTCCGAACTGGCGCAACGGGATGATCAGTGGGGTGTGCGGCAGGCGGCCATTCAGGCCCTGGGCGAGGTGGAGCAGCCCGATCATGCGGCACTGCTGGTGCAGGTCATCGCGGAGGAGCAGGACGACGATGTCCGCCAGTTGGCGGCAGGAACGTTGGAGAAGGTGGCCGCCCTGCCGGAGCGGGATTGCCTCACGCGATGTTCGGCGCCCGGCGCCGCTCTGATCAAGGCCCTGAGCCAGCTGGAAGGGTCGTGGGGAGGCGCGCGATGCCCGGGAGTGAAAGCCTGGCTGAAGCGCCGGACGGAATCCTTGGTGGACATCCCGGGTTTGGCGCGCTTCGGGACGGACATGACAGCCCAGCTGGAGGCGGCTGGCCTGCCTCGCGCGTTCGAAGTGGGCGACTCCATCGCGATGCTGCTCGAACGGCTTCAACGCGAACCCGCCCGGCCTCTCGCCTTGGTGGGGCGATCCGGGTGCGGCAAGACGGCGCTGGTGAACGAATTGGTGCGGGCCCTGGCGTTGCCGGAAAACGGGGGGTGGCGGGTGTTGCGCATGGCGCCGGCCGATTTTCTCACCGGCACGAAGTACGTGGGGGAATGGGAGACCCGGGTGCGGGATCTGGTGGCGGCGATCCGTCATCCGCGACGTGTGCTGGTCTATGTGCCGAACCTCGCGGATCTGGCGGCCGTCGGTAGGTCCGAAAAATCGGACGCGAATGTCGCGGCGGCGTTGGCTCCCCATCTGGAGGAAGGAAGCATCCGGTTGATCGGGGAGAGCACCCCGGAGGAGTTCGAACGAGGATTGGGTAAGGAGCCGGCGTTGGTGCGGCTGTTTGAACGGGTGTTGGTGGAACCGGCGACGGTGGAGGGGACCCGCCAGGTGGTGCGGGCGATGCGCGATCACGACGGGATACCTGCGACGGACGGGGTGCTGAACGAATTGGTGGACGCCAGCGAGTTCTACCTCAGTCACATCGCTCGTCCTGGCGGGGCGGCGGGCCTGCTGCGGGCGGTGATGGAGGGGCGGCGCGGCAACCGGGAGCCCGTCCGGCGCCGGGACATCCTGGTGACCTTGTCGCAGTCGACGGGTGTTCCGGTGGACCTGCTTGATGACACCGCACCCCTGGACCTGGAGCGTCTCCGGGGCTTTTTCGAGACGAGGATCATTGGGCAATGCGATGCGGTGGAAGCGGTCGTGGATCTGGTGACGCTGGTGAAGGCGGGGGTGACCGATCCGAACAAGCCGTTTGGGGTGATGCTGTTCGTGGGGCCGACCGGGGTGGGCAAGACCGAGTTGGCCCGGGTTTTGGCGGAATACATTTTCGGCGATCCCGGGCGCTTGGTGCGCTTCGACATGAGCGAGTTTGCCAGCCCGGATGGTTTCACGCGGCTGATCGGTGGACGCGGTGAAAACGGACTGCTGACGGATGCGGTGCGGCAACGGCCGTTTTCCGTGATCCTCCTGGATGAGATCGAGAAATCGCACGTCAACGTTTTCGACCTCTGCCTGCAGATCTTCGATGCCGGCCGGTTGACGGATGGGCATGGTCGGTTGGTGGATTTCCGACGGTCCATCGTGATTCTGACCTCGAATGTGGGAGCGGAATCGCCGGTGGCCGAAGTTGGATTCGGCGGGCATCCGGGGCCGCAAGGACTCACGGGAGGCGCTGTCACGAAGCTGGCGGATGCGGACCGGACGTTTCGCGAGTTGACCCGCTTCTTCCGACCCGAGTTCCTGAACCGGCTGGACCGCATTGTTCATTTTGCGCCGCTTTCCATGGATGTGGCGGAGCGGATCGCGCGACGGGAACTGGACCTGGTGTTGCAGCGGAGCGGGGTGGCCCGACGGAACTTGTCGGTGTCGGTGGACCCTGGCGTGATCGCGCTCCTGGTGCGGGAAGGTTATTCGCCACACTTTGGTGCGCGTCCGTTGAAACGCACGGTCGAGCGGATGGTGCTTCTTCCCCTGGGACGCGCATTGGCCACGGGCCGGTTGGGTGCGGGGGACCTGGTGACCCTCCGAGCAGGGGAGGGGCGTGTGGAAGTTTCGGTCGCGGCCAAAGGGCCGGGAATGCAGAAGACCACGGAAGTCGCGCCAGCAAGGGATGGATTACCTGGCGAAGGTATCGCCGACTGCCTGGCCCGGGTGGAAGCGTTGAAGGAGCGCCTGCGCCAATCGGCGGAGCGCAAGACGGAGCTGATCGAGCGCACCCAACAGCCGGGTTTCTATGCCGACGCCGCGTTACGGGAGAAGACGTTTGATGAACTGCACAAACTGGATTCGTTCCTGGCGCGGGCGGAACGCTGCTGTGGCTCCATTTCGGGTCTGGCGGCGTCGGTGCGGGCGGAGTCGCCGCGCGTTGCGGGCCGATGGGAGGAACTCGATCAGGAACTTCGGCAGGTGGAGTTCATCGCAGCCTGCCGGGATGCCCGGGACCTGGGGGATGTGGTGGTGTCGGTACGGTGGCTGAGCGGCAAGGGTGCTGATTTGGAGGCGGTTCCAGCGCTGGTTCGCATGTACCTTGGGCTGGCAAGCCGCCGGCACCTGACGGCCCAGGTTCTGGCGGAGCACATCGCGGAGGGTGTGGATGTCGCGCACTTCCAAGTCACCGGCCTGGGAGCGTATGCGTTGATGGCGGGTGAGGTGGGGCTGCACGAAGTTCGACGCCGGACCAAGGTCAGAGTTCGGCGAGGTGCCTCGGAGACCGAACAGGAGGATGTGGCGGTGGTTTCCGTGGACGTCAGCCCGCTGGAGGGTGCGCCGGATCGGCGTTTTGTGAGCCGATTAACGCTTCGCGCCACGCCCTTAAGGCCGGCGGAGTCACGGTTGCTGGAGGGAGCAGCATGGCAGGTGGAAGCTTTCGATGCGGTGTCGGTGCGGTCTTTGGAGGGGCGATTTGGAGGAACTCGAAAGGCGGCGCTGGAGTCGGCGGCCGGATTGCTTTGGGCCTGGGTGGGTGGTTCGGGTCCCGGTTCCGGGCCTGAAAAGTCGGGGCCGGTGGAACGGGTCCGAGTTTACGAACTGGGTCAGGGTGCATGCGTGCGGGACTTGCGAACAGGGCGCAGCACCACCCGGGTGGCGCATGTCTTTCGGGGCCAGTTGGAACTGTTGGCCCGGCGGTCCCCGGAGGTTGGGGGGTTTTGAGGCTTGAATTCGAGGGGTTCGCTCGCCACCGTCCTCTCACCTTTTTGACCTATGGCAGACATCGCAAACCGCTACGCAGAAAACATCGGCGGCAAGTTCTACGTCGACAACCAGTGCATCGACTGTGATCTGTGCCGGGAAACGGCGCCGAACAATTTCAAGCGGAACGACGACGGCGGTTATTCGTTCGTCTACAAGCAACCGGAGTCGCCTGACGAGGAGGCGCAGTGCAAGGAAGCCAAGGAAGGCTGTCCGGTCGAGGCTATCGGCGACGACGCTTCCTGAGCCGCTCGTGCGGCGTTAGGAGCCTCCGGTGGTGGTCGTTAAGACCATCCCGATGGTCCTTGTGAGTATTTTGATAGGGCCTGCGGGCATTCCCGCAGGCCCATCTTTTTTAGCACTGTGTCGGCGCGGGAACCGGCGGGATGATGGTTGGCACTTGGAGGGCGCGTCGGAGCATTTCCAGGGCCTGCTGGGACGTGACGTACTTGAAGGTTTCGCGGTCGAACGGGTTGAAGAACCGGCGCACACGGGTCGCCGAGCCCCGAATAGCCAGGGCCACGAACACGGTGCCGACGGGCTTTTGGTCGGATCCTCCTCCCGGACCTGCGATGCCGGTGATGGCCAACGCGTGCGTGGCTGGCGACCGCGCGAGGGCTCCCTCCGCCATGGCCTGAGCGCAGGGCTCGCTCACGGCTCCGTGCTCTTCGACCATTTCCTGAGGCACGCCCAATTCCTGGCTCTTGGCCCCGTTATCATACGTGACCCAGCCGCCCCAGAGGACGACGGAAGCGCCGGGCACATTGGTGATGCGGTGGGCGACGTAGCCGCCGGTGCAGGATTCAGCGAGGGCCAACCGCACACCCTGGGCGGCTGCGCTGCGAACAATGACTTCCTCCAGTTGCTCATCGTCCCGTCCAAACACGTGATCCCCCAGCAAACGGAGGGTTTCGGATTCCGCTTCCCGGACCAGGGCCTCCGCCTGGCCGCCTCGGGCGACGAGGCGGATGTCGACTTCCCCGGTGCGGGCGCAGTACCCGATCTCAAGCCCGCGGGCGAAGAATGGGGGCAGCACCGGTGCCAGGCGCTCCTCAACCCAGGACTCTCCGAGTCCGCAGGTCCGCAGGGTCAGACATCGGTAGGACTCTGAGCGCGGTGCCCATTCCTGAAGCAATGGCACCACCTGCCGATCAAACATCGGGCGCAACTCACGCGGTGGCCCAGGGAGCATGACCAACCAGGAGCCTTCGGTCCGGAAACGCCCAGCCTCGACCCGCAAAGCCAAGCCCGGCGCCGTCCCGTGGTGGTTGTGCAGTACGATCGCCCCCTCGGGAACCTGAGCCTGAATCTCAACACTGGCAGGCATCGGCCGATTCCGTGCCGCGAAGAATCCCCGGATGTTCTCCAGCGCTGGCGTATCCAAAACCAGCTTCCGACCCAGCAGTTGGGCAATGTAATCACGGGTGATGTCGTCCGAAGTCGGTCCAAGACCGCCGGTGGTGATAACCCAGTCGGCACGCTCCAGCGCCTCGCGCGTGGCGTCGCGAATCGCGGTGCCGGTGTCGGGCACCGCAGTCTGCCGGGTGCAAGGCCAGCCCAAGTCGGCAAGCCGACGGCAGATCCATTGCTGATGCGTGTTGAGTACCCGGCCGAGCATCAGCTCGGAGCCGGTATTCAGGAGTTCGACGATCACCGGCGGCCAGACTGCCCCAAAGCGGCCCGGCGATGCCAGACACGCTCACGCGGTAAGGGGGTGGGGCTGGGTGGGTGGATGACCTGCAGTATGGCGAAGAGTTCCTGTCCCACACGACGGGTTTGGGTCCATTGGAGGCGGACGGCTGCCTTGAGATTCGGCAAACCCAACCCGTCCGTGATCGTTGGGGCCAGACGTCCCCCGAAGAGCCATGGGCATACCGTCACGTGGACTTCATCGATCAATCCCGCACGAAACATGGAATCGTTCAGCGTCGAGCCACCCTCACACACCAGACGTCGGACACCCCATTGATCGCGGAGCCAGACCAACGCCGCCGCCAGATCGACGCTGCCCGTCCCAAACCGCCCCACCACGGCTCCCGCTTGTTCGAGCCGGCGAACCCTTGAGACCGGCGCTTTCCCAGACACGAGGACCACCAGCGGGGAGCGGGTTTCGCCAAAGACATCGGCGCCTGGGTCGAGATGTGCGCTTCCGCTGACCACGACGCGGAGGTTGAATTCGGAAAGTTGGCGTCGAAGTCGGAGGCGCTGATAGCGCAAGCCGCCTGGGCCCAGAGTGATACCAGGGAGATTGGCGGTGTTGGCTCCGGTCATCACCGCGTCCGCCGTCGCCCTGAGTTCGAGCAGATGAGCCTGGTCGCGAGCACTGCCGAAGGAAGTGACCACCCGATTGGCTGTCGCGATTTTGCCATCCGCGCTCATGGCCATGTTCAGCAGGACGAACGGCCGGTTGGGGGTGGACATGATAGAATTGCTTCGGATGTTAAAAAAGCGCTCGGCCAGGGTAGTTATTCGATCCACATGGCGTCGCCGTAACTGAAGAAGCGGAAACCCTCCGCAATGGCGGCGTGGTAGGCTCGGAGGATCAAATCGCGACCGGTGCTTTGCCCGGGCGCCGCAAAGGCGCTGACCAGCATCAGGAGCGTGGACCGCGGCAGGTGGAAATTGGTGAGCAGCGCATCCACCCAGAAGAACTGGGCGGGTGGGTGGAGGAACAGGCTGGTGACGCCAGATCCTGCGACCAGGGCTCCGTCATGGGCGCGGGCCACGCTTTCGAGAACTCGGAGGGATGTGGTTCCGACGGCGATGACCCGATGCCCTTCGCGGCGTGCGCGTATGGCGGCCTCGACGGTGGCTGGGGGCACTCGGTAGCGCTCGGAGTGCATGACATGGTCCAACGGATTCTCAGTTTTAACCGGGGAGAATGTTCCTATCCCCACGTGGAGGGTGACTTCGGCGATGCCCACGCCGGAATCCCGGAGCTGCTGAAGCATTTCCGGGGAAAAATGAAGCCCGGCGGTCGGAGCTGCGTTGGAGCCGGGTTCGCTGGCATACACCGTCTGATAACGTTCGCGGTCCTCCGGCAAGGGCTCGGGACGGCGTATGTAAGGTGGCAAGGGCATGACGCCGTGGGCCTGAGCGAAGGCGAGAACGTCGGATTCGGGGGGGAAGACCAAACGGCATTGGCCGTCGTCGCGTTTTTCGGCGACTTCGGCGGGCAACTGGGGGGAAGTGGGGGGGCCAAATAGCAGTCCGGAACCGGTTCGAACGCGTTTACCGGGGCGGAGGAGGACCCACCAACCGCCTTCGGGGGCGGGGTTGAGCAGCAGTATTTCGACGGCACCGCCTCCGGCAGTCTTATTTCCGAAGAGGCGCGCAGGTATTACCCGGGAATTATTAAGAACCAGGAGATCTCCGGGATGGAGGAAAGAGGGGAGGTCCAAAAAGCGACCGGAATGGAAGCTTTGGGAAGCCCGGTGGACCCGCATTAAACGTGAGTCTGAGCGGGTTGGGACGGGGTGTTGCGCGATCCGTTCTGGGGGCAGAAAAAAGTCGAAATCCGTGGTCCGCACGCCTTGGTTCTATACCGATCAAGTAAGGCCTTGCGAGGGGTGAAATTGGAAACTCAGCGAGAAAAAGTAGTGATTTCAACTTGTTCACATGTTATTCACAGGGCAGGCGCCGACAGGGGCACAAGATGTTTCATTGTCGGCGTTTTCTCAGTTGAATTAGTGGGGCGAAGTGTAGCAAGGTGGGGAGGTGTGGGGGGGATGGGAAGACTGCTCCCATTTCCCCCGGCCAAATGTCGGCCACCGAAAACCATATCGTTGATGGGACGCCCCTGTTCGTTTCGCGCTTCGACAACAAGGTCGATGAGAAGCGGCGCATTCAGATCCCGAGTTCATGGCGGCGGGGGCAATCGGGGGTTCGCTACATTTTGGTGCCAGTGCCGAAGCGGTCGTGGCGCCCGGCATGTCTGGTCGCGATGCCTCCCCAAAAATTCATGAACTTGGTCCAGGAAGTTCGGCAGATGCGTTTTTCCGACGATCGTGCGGATACGTTGCGTCGCTTGTTGGCGACGCGGGCGACCGAGGTGGAGACGGACAGTGCTGGACGGATTTGTCTGCCTGAGGACGTGGCGCGAGCGGTGGACGTGAAGGACCGGGTGGTGCTGGCCGGGATGATCGACTGTTTCGAGATCTGGAGCCCGGATCGCTATGCTCAGATGGAGTCCGGAGATGACGAGCGGTCCGCCGAAGCGTTTTCGATGATCTGATCCTACCCGAGCACCCCTATCGCCATGAGCCTTCGAAACCTTCTACCCATCGGACGCACGTTCGAGCCCTCCGGGGATCGTCTGGGGAGGTTTCGTCCGGCGGAGCCGGGTTTGTTGCCTGATTTTTCCAGGGAGAATCGTGCGGAGCGCGACGGTCGTTTTGTGGCGCCTGACGAAGCGGTTCGTGGCGAGACGCCTGAGGTGGTGGGTGCACCGCCCGCACGCGTCCGGACATCCGCCAAACGGGTGCCGGGTCGGCGACTTCCGCAGTGGCTGGAGCAAGTCCTGCTGGTTTTCATGAGGTCGGGCAACCGGCGGCGTGGATCCCGCCCGGTGCAGGAGGATTTGTTCCTGGGGACGGTGAAGGTGGCCAAGAACGATTTGGTCACCTCGGATGTGGAGGTGGTGGTGCGCAGTGTGAGTAAACCCAAGCCGATGAGTGCGTCCTGCCGGGCGCGGTTGATGGCGCTTTGGTGGGCGCCGGTGGCTCGTCGACTTGGACGATGGGGGCATCGATCGATCGAATCGTGAAAGGCTTTCGTGAACTCCTTCATGCACAACCCGGTCCTGTTGACCGAGGCGTTGGAGGCGCTGGCTCCACGGCGCGCGGGGAAGTTCGTGGACGGCACCATCGGTGGGGCTGGGCACGCGGTCGAGATCCTGAAGGCGATTGGGGAAACGGGTTGGTTGTGGGGAATCGATCGCGATGGGGTCGCTCTGAAAGCGGCGGAGGCTCGACTGGCGCCTTTCATCGGTCGGTTTGAGCTGCGGAGAGGTGGGTTTGATCGAATGTCGGAGTGGGTGTCGGAGGGGGAAGCCGATGGAGTGCTTTTGGACTTGGGGGTGAGTTCGCCCCAGCTGGATGAGGCGGATCGTGGATTCAGCTTCCAGCAGGATGGCCCGTTGGACATGCGAATGGACCGTGAACAGCCGTTGACGGCGGCCGAGGTGGTGAATGCGACGCCGGTGGATGAGCTGGCACAGATGTTCTGGGAGCTCGGGGAGGAACCCCGAGCCAGGCGTCTGGCCTGGCTGATTGGAGAAGAACGACAAGTGCAGCCGCTGAGGACGACCAGGGAGTTGGCGACGCTGGTGGAGCGGGGTGCTCCGCGGCGGGGGAGCCGGATCCATCCGGCGACCCGTGTGTTTCAGGCCATTCGGATGGTGGTGAACGATGAATTGGGACAGCTCGATCGCGGCCTGGAAGCGGCGTATCGGGTGCTGAAGCCGGGCGGCCGGCTGGCGGTGATTACGTTTCAGTCGTTGGAAGCGCGCCGGGTGAAGCAATTCGGGGCGGTCCGGACGCGGGATTACGATTTTGATGGTGACGTGGATGTACCCGAACTGCGGCGACCGAGGCAGCCGACCATGCGCTGGGTGGCGCGGCGGGCGGTGGTTGCGGGCGAAGCGGAACGGTTGGTGAACCCCAGAGCGCGCAGCGCCCAGCTGCGGGTTTTGGAGAAGGTGTGACATGGCTCGAGAAGCGCGGAAGAAAAAGTCGGGAGCCTTGGCTCCGACGGTGACCTCGGCATTGATGATCTGTCTTGCGGCGGCCCTGGCCCTGCTGGTGCAGATCCGGCTGAAGGCCGATTTGCATCGGCTGTACACGGGGATCAGCACGCTCGACCGCCAGGTGGCTCAGGTCCGGCGGATGAATCACAAATTGCAGGTCGACTACGAAATGCTCACCTCACCCGCCGGGCTGAACAATCGGCTGCGGGACCTGCAACTGAATCTGATCATGCCCGGGGAAAATGCGCGGGTGGTGCTCCCCGAGCCCCGAGTCGATCCGCCACTTCCGGTGGTGCCCATTCTTCCGGATGGCGGCCCCGGTGGCGGAGGGGGAGTGGAACGTCGATTGGCGGTCCATCCTATTGTCCGGGCAACGAACCCGCGCGGGCGGTAGGGAACAACGGTACACTTGGATGACGCGAGACGAATGGTCGAAGGACCAATAGGAAGGAGACGACCGTGGAATTGATCCGAGAACGGGCGCGCTTTTTCTGGATGGGCATCCTGCTCCTCCTGGCGTTTTGCTGCCTGGGCTACCGATTGGTGCAGTTGCAAGTGGTCCAACACGGCGAGTACCGGCTTTTGGCGAATCGAAGTCATTCGCTCATGATTCCCCTCAAGGGACATCGTGGGGACGTTCGCGATGCTCGGGGCGAGGTCCTGGCGCGCAGCCTGCCGGCCAAGATGATTTGCGCCGATCCCTCGTTGCTCGGGGATCAGTGGCGGACCATGGCGCGAGTGCTCGCTCCACTGCTGCGAACCAATGAGGCGTTTCTGGTGGAGGCGCTTCGCCCCAAGCTTCGCCTCAACGAACATGGCGAAGCGATGTTGGACCGGTTCGGACGGCCTGCCACCAACCAGTTCGTGGCCCTCAAGCGCCGGGTTCCCGACGAGGAATGGCGGGCGATCCAGTCCATGCTCGCTCAGGAGACCTTCGGCCTTCCTGACAAGGCCGCCCGTTCCATGCGCATGATGCGGCAGTCCATCTACCCATCGGCCGAAGAGGACGAGATCCGGATCTATCCGAACCGGACCCTGGGTGCGGCGGTTCTTGGGTTCACCGACACGGATGGCCGGGGCCTGGAGGGATTGGAGGCGTTCTTGAACGACTCCTTGCGAGGGGTGAACGGCTACATCGAGACGGAGCGATCCCGGCGGGGTGGTGAGCTGAGGCAATTCCGCGAGGTGGTGATCCCGCCCCAGCATGGGCGCGACGTGTTCCTGACCCTGGACGCACGACTTCAACTGATCGTGGAGGAGGAATTGGCGGCCACCGTGAAGGAATTCCACGCCCGCGGTGCGTGCGCTGTGGCGATGCAGCCGCGAACCGGCCGTATCCTGGCCATGGCCAGCCTGCCCACCTTTGACCCAAACCAGCCACCCTTGTCGACGAACGACGCTCCGCGTCGGCGGAACCGGGCGATCGGTCACACCTTTGAACCTGGGTCGACCTTCAAGATCGTGGCGGCGACGGCGGCACTGAACGAGGGGTTGCTGGATTTGACCGACGCCGTCGATTGCGGCGAGAAGGGGGTCTGGCGACAGACTTTTGGGCGTGAGAAGATCCTTCTGCGCGATTCCCATGCCATGAAGGAACGGTTTTCGCCCGTGGAACGGGTGATCGCGGAATCCTCGAACATCGGGACATTTCAGATGGCGTTGCGGCTCGGGCGCGAGCGGTATGCCGACTACTTGTACCGGTTTGGTTTCGACCAACGCTCAGGCATCCGCCTGCCGGTGGAGGAGCATGGCCAGCTGCGCCCGTTGAAGGCTTGGACGATGACCGACTTCTCGCGCATCGCGATGGGCTACACAGTTTCCATCACCCCCCTGCAACTGGTGATGGCGATGGGGGCCTTGGGGAACGATGGACGCCTCATGCGTCCGCAGATCATCGACCGCATCGTCGCCCCGGATGGGACCGTTCTTTCGCAACCGGCGCCCGAGGTGGTGCGCAGCATTTGCCGCCCCGAAGTCGCCGCCAAGGTCCGTCGCGCTCTGCGCCAGGTCGTGGAGGATGGAACCGGCTCGCTGGTGAAGATGGATCGCTATTCCGTGGCGGGAAAAACTGGCACCGCCAAAATCGCCCCTTATCGCGAGGATCGCTATTTTTCGAGTTTCGTGGGCTTTTTCCCGAGCGAAGCGCCGGAGTTGTGCCTGGCCATCGTGGTGGAGGACCCCAATCCGCGGATCGCCTACTATGGCGGTCGCGTGGCCGGGCCGGCGTTCCGCCGGATCGCGGAACGGGCGGCGGATTACCTGGGTATCCAGCCCGACCTACCGAGGTTGGATGAGGACAAATCCGACGAACGCGCCACCAACCTGAGTTCCCTGGGACGCCGCCCGTGACTGTATCCCCATCCCTCCAACGAGCCATGACACCGCGACCTCTCCATTTTTTTGCCGAGGCCTGCGGAGGAGAATTGCGTTGCGTGGATCCGGGCCGCTCGGTGGTTCGGGTTTGCACGGACTCGCGTGAACTTCAAACCGGCGACCTGTTCGTAGCGCTTTCCGGGGACCGATTTGATGGTCATCGCTTCGTCGCGGAAGCGGTGGCGCGCGGTGCGGTGGCCGCGGTGGTGGCCCAACGTGAGGCCGGTCGTTTCCCCGGGATACCGCTGGTCGTGGTTTCGGAACCCCGACACGCGCTGGGTCGCATGGCGGGGCGGTACCGGAGTGAATTTCAGATCCCGGTCGTGGCCGTGGCGGGGTCCAACGGCAAGACGACGACCAAGGAATTGCTGGGGGCGCTGTTGAGCGGATGTTTTGAGACGCTGCGCAGTCCGGAAAGTTTCAACAACGATATCGGGGTTCCGGTGACGCTGCTGGGACTGGAGACACGCCATCTTGCTGCGGTGGTGGAGGTTGGGACGAATCATCCGGGTGAACTCGCGCCCCTGCTTCGCATGGCGTGTCCGCGGATCGGCGTGCTGACCCACATTGGTGAAGAGCACCTAGAGTTTTTCGGGAGCCTGGCCGGCGTGGTGGAAGAAGAGGGGTGGGTCGCGGATCTCCTGCCGCCGGACGGACTGCTCGTGCTTCCTGGGGATCAACCTTGGAGCGAGGCCATTGTGGCGCGAACCCGGGCCCGGGTGATCCGGACGGGGTATGGACCGCAGTGTGATTGGCGGGTCACACGGATGACCACGGATGCGGATGGCACGACGTTTGAGGTGGTTTGTCCGCGGGCAGACCTCTGTGGGGAATACCGCATTCACCTGATCGGACGTCACCAAGTTTCCAACGCTGTGCTGGCGTTGGCGGTCGCGGCGGAGTTCGGGTTGGGCCGGGACGAACTCCGCCGCGGTCTTTCACTCTGCGTTCCCGCGAAGTGGCGGATGAACCGCTGGGACTTCGAGGGGGTTCAGGTGATCGAGGACTGCTACAATTCCAATCCGGACTCGATGCTGGCGGCTCTCGATTCACTTCAGGCCTTTCCCTGCCCGGGCAGGCGGGTGGTGGTGATGGGGGCGATGGCGGAATTGGGCGGGCACACGGTCCGGGCCCACGAACGCGTGGGGCGTCGCGTGGCGGAGATGGGAATCGACCGGCTGGTGGCGGTGGGTGAGGCGGCGTCCGTCGCCGTGGATGCCGCCGCGGATGCCGGCATGGGCCAGGCGGTGGCGGTGGACGCCGTGGAAACGGCAGCGGCATCGCTTCGCGCCTACCTGAGGCCCGGAGATTGTCTCTTGATCAAGGGCTCGCGGTCGGCACGGCTCGAGCGACTGGGTGTTCTGTTGCGGGAGCGAGCCTGTCTCCAGCATGCCGCGTGAATCATGCTCTACTACATCAGCGTTTGGTTGCGCCACTGGGCCGAGGGCACGGAGTGGGCGGCGTGGTTCGGGCCTCTCCGGGTTTTCGACTATGTGACGTTTCGCAGTGGTGGGGCGGTTCTGACCTCCCTTCTGCTTTCCCTTCTGCTGGGACCCCGCTTTTTCAAGGAGTTGCGCCGGCTGAACTTCGGACAGACCTACGACGATCCCGGGGTTCGGCATGGTGCTGCCTCGGATCCGACGAAGAAGCGCGGCGTGCCAACCATGGGCGGGCTGCTGATCGTCCTGGTTTTGGACATCACCGCCGTCCTGTGGGCGCGGTGGAACATGCAGCTGCAACTGACGTTGCTGTCGGTGCTGGTGTTGGCGGGCCTGGGATTTTACGACGACTACGCGAAGATCGCGCATCAGTCGCGGGAGGCGGGTGCCAGCGAGCGCCTGAAGTTGGTGGTGCAGTTTGCTCTGGCGGGGTTCATCGGGGGTTATTTGTGGTGGAACGATTCGACACGCAGTCTGGTGTCGGACGTCATGGTTCCCTTCCTCAAGGAACCGGTGCTGATGGGCGCGGCGGGGATCGGCCTGGCGGTGACCATTCTCCTGATCGTGGGTTTTTCGAACGCGGTGAATCTCACCGACGGTCTGGATGGTTTGGCCATTGGCTGCACGGTGATTGCGTCGTCCGTTCTGCTGGTCTTCTGCTATCTCGCGAGCAACCGGGTTTTCGCCGCCCAACTGCTCTTGCCCTATGTGGATGGCGCCGGGGAACTGGTGGTGTTCACGGCGGCCCTTATCGGGGCCGGGCTCGGTTTTCTTTGGTTCAACTGCCATCCCGCCGAGGTCTTCATGGGGGACACGGGGGCGTTGGCCCTGGGAGGCGCTCTCGGAATCGTGGCGGTGCTGGTGCACCAGCCTCTGGTCTTGTTGATTGCGGGCGGGGTCTTCGTGGCGGAGGCGGGATCGGTGATGATTCAGCGGAGCTGGTTCAAATTCACCCGAAAGCGGTTTGGAACAGGTCGGCGGGTGTTTTTGATGGCGCCGCTGCACTACCATTTCATGAAGAAGGGCTGGTACGAGTCCAAGGTCACCCTCCGCTTCTACATTCTCTCCATTCTGTGTGCCCTGGTGGCCCTGAGTTCGATCAAACTGCGCTGATATAAGGCAAGGCCGACCTGATGATTCCACTTTCCGCACGACGAGCCCTGGTGGTTGGACGAGATGCCAGCGGCGACGCAGCCGCTGCATTGCTCGGACGGCGCGGTGTGTCGGTCGTCCAAGTCGAAGCGGGGGAGGCTGCGGCGGCCAATCCCGAGGGCCGTGATCCGGTGGAACTGGTGGTGGTCAGCGCAGGGGTTGGAGGAAGGGTTGCGGCGGGCGTCGAACCCTGGACAAACCGCGGGATTCCCGTGATTGGGGAGCGTGAGCTGGCCTTCCAGCAGAGTTATTGCCTGCATGTCGCCATCACTGGGGCGACCGGAAAAAGGACCACCGCCGAGCTGATCGCCCATTTGCTCAGGGCGTCGGGGCGCCGGGTCGAGGTTGCTGCGGGACCGGATCGGCCGGCATGCGGCATCGCCGACGGAACCCGGGACCTGGATTTTCTGGTCCATGCCGTGGCGCCCGAGGAGTTGGAGTTCTTCCAATATTTCCGACCCGTGGTGGCGGTCCTGATCAATGCCCCTGCGCGAGATGACGTGGAAGCGGGGGAGGCCGGGATTCGGCGGTACGCGCGC
>CAUJJW010000362.1 GCA_963205105.1 Verrucomicrobiota bacterium
AGGGGGGCGTCTCGCCCCCCGGAATCCCCGGTTCATGGTCCGTGAGCAGGTCGATTTCGAACAGGTGGCTCTCCATGAAACTCCCCTCGTCATCGTACTCCTACTCCTAATCGTAATCCCCCCCCCGCCTCCCCCAGTTCATGGTCCGTGGGCAAGTCGATTTAGAACAAGGGGCTGCCCACGAATCCCGCAGTCACTCCGAGCCCTCACTGACGCCACAACTCCATGCTTGCCTCCCGTACCCGCTGCGCGCATGGAAACCAGGAGCACCGCGAAATCCTCCGACGTCGCCGCAGGTGTTCCGCCCGCCGCGTCGTCGGTGTCCTGATCTTGCTATCCAATCCATTCAGAACGCCTCCCTATGAACCGTCGAACCTTCCTCACCACCGCTGCCACCGCGACCGCCACCGCCACCCTCTCACCACCGACCATGGCCGCCGATTCCTCCCCCGATTTCCAGCGCGAATTCTACGAGCTCCGCCGCTACCACCTCCGCCGCGGCCCGAAACAAAAGGTGTTCGACGACTACCTTCGCGAAGCGTGGCTCCCCGCCATGGGGCGACTGGGTATCGGCCCAATCGGGGTCTTCTCAGTCATGCTCGGCCCGGAAAGTCCCAGCACCTGGGTTTTGGTCCCCTACAAGTCGCTCGACGAATTCGCCGCCGTTCCAGGCCGTCTGAAAACGGACTCGGACTACGCCCGCAACGCCGCCGAAGCCAGGAATGCCACCGCCTCGGACCCCGCGTACCTGCGTGTCGAAAGCTCGCTGCTCGGCTCCATTCGCAGCGTGCCCAAGCTCGAAATCCCCGCCCAAGCCAAGCAGGGCAAGAGCCGGATCTTTGAACTCCGCGTTTACGAGAGCCATAGCAAGACCGCGAACCTGAAGAAGATCGAGATGTTCGACATCGGTGAAACCGCCCTGTTCCGCCGCGCCGGCCTCACCCCGGTCTTTTTTGGGGAAGCCTTGGTGGGCGGCCGACTTCCCAACCTCACCTACTTGCTCGTCTTCGATGATCTGGCCGCGCGCGACACCGCCTGGAAGACCTTCGCCGGGGACCCGGAATGGAAGAAGCTCAGCTCGACGCCGGGATTCACCGACCCCGAGATCGTCACGGACATCTCGAACCAGCTGTTGCGCCCGACCGCCTATTCGCAACTCTAGGGTGTGCCGCGCCCGCCCCGGGAACCTACCCGCCCCACCTCTGACGAAACCGACGTCCCCGAGGCTGCCCAGCGCGGGATGAGCTCCGGGCCGTCGTCCGCGCTCGGCCAGGCGTTGCGTGATGAGGAGACGCGGCATGAGGCGCGCACCGAAGCGGCCAGTTGCCTCATCGTCGCGGTCATTGTCCTGATCTGCTACATCATCGCCGTCGCAGTTCGGCCATCCTCCAACCCCGGGATGTTCCGTGGGTTTACCCTCCTGACCGTGGTGAGTGTCGGATTGCTGGGTGGCTTGTGGGCCGCTGTGCGGGCTGGATGGTCCTCGCCCATCCTCAAATACCTCAACGTCACCATTCAGATCTCGCTCGTCTCCGCGGTCTGCCTCATCGACGCCTCCCTCCAGGGACCTGTCTTTGCTCTCTCCTCACTGGGACCGGCGGTCTACCCGCTGGTGATCGCTCTGACAGGCCTGCGCCTGAACCCCGGCCTCAGCATCTACGCTGGAATCATGGCGGCCACCCAGTTGTTCGGGATCTATGCCTTTGTCCTTCGCCAAGGCCCCGGAGCGGAAGCCTTGGACGCCTCGGGCAGCCTCGGATGGGGCGTCACTTGGATGAAGATCACGGTCCTCCTCGGCGTCGGGCTGACCGCCGGCCTGGCCGCCCGGCAATTTGGACGGAACACCCGCCGGCAGGTCGCATCCGCACTTCGGGCTCTCGCGCTTCATCGGCTGTTCGGCCGCTACGTCTCACCCTCGGTGGCGGAACGGGTCGCCCAACAACCCGGGCTCCTGAAACCCCAACGGGTCAACGCCGTGATTTTGTTCGGAGACCTGCGGGGATTCACCCAGTTCTGCACCCAGCATCCTCCCGAACGGGTCACCACCGTGCTCAACCGCTACTTCGATGCCGCCTGTCGCGCCATCGAAGCCGAAGGAGGCACGGTGAACAAATTCATCGGGGACGGTTTCCTGGCCCTGTTTGGCGTTCCAGTACCACTCGCCCAACCGGAGGTCGCTGCCCTCCAAGCCGCCCAGGCCGTCCTTCGCTCTGTCCCACCCTTGATCGAGAGCCACGAACTAAACCTCGGGCTGGCCATCAGTTCCGGGAGCGTGGTGGCTGGGGAAATCGGCTCCGACACTCGATGCGAGTTCACGGTGATCGGTGACGCCGTCAACCGAACTTCCCGGTTGGAATCACTCAATGCGACGCTTCGAACCCGGTGCCTGATGACGGCCGAGATCGCAGCACGCTTGCCACCCAGCCTTCAAGCCCGTGACCGGGGAGTCCACCTTCTCAAAGGAATGAAGGAACCCGTCGAGGTGTTCGAACTCTTGGAAGGCTCATCCCCCGCGAATGGCCCCCGCCACCCCGGACCCTCCGATCAAGGCGCTACGGCCCGGTAATACAATGGCCGAAACGCACCCGGCTGGGCGTCCTCGAAGGTTGCGTTACCTCCGGCATCCATCACCACCGTGCCCGCCGCCTGCCAATCGCCCGGACTGATGCGCGTCGCCCGTTCCAGCGTGTAGGTTCGCCCTGCCGTGCCCGTCAGCGACATCTGCGGCCGGCCGTTCTCGAGCATCCGGTAGCTGGTGAATCGCGCCGGAGCGGCAGGCCCCGGACCGCCACCGCCCGTCGTCCGAATCTCCAACTCGGTCGTCACCGACACCGAGGCAAAACCCACCATGTTCGGAACGGCATTGGACGAAAAATAAAAGACGTCACCGAAGGACAGCGTCGCCCGATAGCTTTTGCCGGCCGCCAGGGTGTTGGCCGGGATCTCAATCGAGGTCGCTGTCACCGCCAGTTCTCGGGGCACACAGGGATCCGGGGCACTAAAGACCTCCGTCGCCTGATCCATGATCGAAAACAGAATGCTGTCGTCGGCACTCGCCCCCGTGAAGGCATTCCATCGCACGGTGAAAGCCTGCGTCGCGTTGATCGCCTGCGCTTCGGCGAAGTTGGAGATCTTCGGCGTTGGAGGCGTCGAGCCAGGCATCGTCATCGCGATCGAACGCTCCGACTGCCCGATTTGAGTGAATTTCAGCGTGTAGTTGCCGCCCGGGTAGGCGGTGTTCAACGCCGCGGGAGTATCGAAAACCTCGCTGAACACAAAGAAGCCGCCAAATGGCACACCTTCCAGCGTCTTGGCGGCATTCGACGGAACCGTCACCTGCGCCGCCGTCACCGCCGGCCCCAGCTCCGGAGATTGCACCACCGCCCCGAAATTCAGAGCATCCTCCAGGACACCCGTTGGGTCGGCCGCCGATTCCTGCACGTAGTTGAACACCTTGGACACGGTGTAGACACCCCACTCGTCCGGAATCCCATTGGAATCGCAGGGTTCGCCCCCGCCGCTGCCGGCCGCCGTGGTGAAACTTCCCGAATAGAGGCCCTCCGGAAGCTCATTTCCCGCTTCATTCGCCAGCTTCACGAGGGCCGTGGCCGGGTTCAGCGCCCATGAGATCTCGCTCGATCCAGGCAAATCCCCGGAATACTCCGCCAACAAGGTCTTCCCATCCTGACTCCACGCGTAGGTGAATTTGGCCGGGTCGAGACCAGTCCCAGCCCAGGCCACCGCGCCCGGCGCAAACGGCGGAGCGCCACCCACACCCGGGTTCTTCTGCATCGCCTGATCGAAAACAAAACGTACCGCCGCAGTCACCGGAACCGCGGTGGCACCATTCGCGGGCGTCGTTGCCAGGAGTTTCGGATCCCCTTCATTCCCGCCCCCACCGCCGCCCCCACCGCCAGCAGCGGTGGTGAAGGAACCCGTGGTGGTGGCCAAAGCAACGCCGCCACCGCTGGAAATCTTGAGCACCGCCCCCGCCGGATTCAGGGTCCAATTCACCGTCGTGCTCGGCGGCAAATCTCCGCCCGGCGTGCAGGTCAATGTCCGGCTGTCTTCGCTCCATTCACATTCGAACATCGGCACACTCGCTGGGGTCACCTGCAGGTTGCCCACAAACAACCCCGGAATGCTCGGAACCACCGGCGTGTCCCCCATGATCTGGTCGAAAACAAACACCAGGGAACTGGTCAGCTCCACCCCGGTCGCACCCGTCGCCGGCGTCACGGTTGACACCTTCGGCGCACCTTGGGCCATCAGCCGGGACGCACCGCCCCATCCCATCATCAGCCCGAGACCCAGCAGCGCGGCACCGCATCGAGCCAGCCATCGACTCCCACCCCAAGCATTCGATCCACGATTCAGAAGCATAAGCTTAACTCCTTTGCAGATCTCAGTTTGCTGAATCCAGCGCCCCCACGCGAGCCTCATTTCCAAGGCGGTCATCGCGGTCAGTCCGCCTCCGGCGTTGCCAAGACTTTGTCGCCGTTTCTAATGTCCCCGACCCGGGGCGCTCGACCGCCCGCCCACATGTCCGAATACCGCGTCAAATTCGAAGTCTTCGAGGGGCCCCTCGACCTGTTGCTCTACCTCATCCGCAAGGAGGAAGTGGACATCTACGAGGTCAACCTCACCAAGATCGCCACCGAGTTCATCGATTACCTCAATCTGATGCGCGAACTCGACCTCGATGTGGCCGGGGAATTCGTCGTCATGGCCGCCACCCTCATGCTCATCAAGAGCCGTGAGTTGTTGCCCCGCGATCAACGCCCCGAAACCCCGACCGAGGAAGGTGACGACATGGAGGACCCCCGATGGGAACTCATCCGCCAACTCGTCGAATACAAGAAATTCAAGGACGCCGCATCACGCCTGCAGTACCTCGAGCTCCAGGCCGAAAACACCTTCCCCCGCATCCCCGGACGCATCGAACTGCCCGAGGAACCCCGCTCCCGTAAGGCCGAAGCCTCCATTTTTGACCTGCTCTCCGCCGTCAACGCCGTCCTGAAACGCTTCGGCGAACGCACCGGCACCTCACGCGATGTCTTCGAGGACCAATGGTCCGTCTCCGAAAAGATCGAATCCCTCCTGGGCCGCGTCCGTACCCAGACCCGGGTCCAGTTCTCCGACCTGTTCCGCGAGACCACGAGCCGGACCGAAGTCGTGGTGACGTTCCTCGCCATGCTCGAGTTGATCCGACTGCGCATGCTCGTCGCCACCCAGTCGGAACAGTTTGCCGATATCGCCATCGAGCTGGCCCCGGCACCTGACCCGGCCCCCGCCGACGCCATGAATGGACCCAACACCGATTCCGGTGTCGACCCCGGCAACCTTCCTGAAACCTCGGGAAAAACAGATCTCTCACCCTCGGAAGCCGCGCCACCCGAGCCGTCCACGCTTCCCGAGTTCACCTCCAACCCTCCCATCCCAGGCTCCAACCCGTCGCCCCCGACGGACCCCCAGGACTCAACATCCACGCAGTGGAATTGAACCTGCCCTTTTCCCCTCCCGCCGATGGAAAGCCCCACCGTCACTCCCACGCCGCCGCTGAAGCTCATTCTCGAGTCTCTGCTGTTCTCGGCCCAGAAGCCCCTGACCACCAAGGAGCTCAAAGACTTCCTCGCCCTCGCCGCCCAGGACGAAACAGCGCCCGAAGCCGCGCCCTTCAAGAAGGTCCGCGAAGACGATATCGCCACCGCCCTGACCGAACTCGAAGAGGATCACCAGACCGCCGCCCGAAGCTACCGCCTCGCCTGCATCGGTGGCACCTGGCAGTTCGTCAGCCAACCCGAATTCGCCCCCTGGCTTCGCGCCCTTCTCGGCCGTAAGGCACGCCCCCCCCGCCTCAGCCAGCCGGGCGTCGAAACCCTCACCATCATCGCCTACCGCCAACCCGTCACCCGCGCCGAAATCGAGCAGATCCGCGGCGTCAGCGTCGATGGCGTCATGCAGACCCTGCTCGAACGCGGCCTGATCGAGGCCGCCGGTCGAGCCGAGGTCGTCGGCCGCCCCGT
>CAUJJW010000363.1 GCA_963205105.1 Verrucomicrobiota bacterium
AGACCTCGCGGCCACCATGTAGAAGGCCGCTGCGTTCAACCGCCGTATGCGGAAAACCGCACGTACGGTGGTGTGGGAGGGTGCCGGGGCGCAATCCCCGGCACCCGACCCGATCGGCAGGCGAGACGCCCGCCGCTACGGGGCACGGTTCATGGAGAGGAGCGTTTTCCAAATATTGGACACGCCTTGGGACTATGAACCGGGGCGCGAGGCGTGGAGCGGGCGGCCCTCATCCTGGCCTTCTCCCGGAGGGAGAAGGAGAATAGTCGCCGCGGGTTTCGAAGGGATGACCCAAGTGTTCGCTGGAACGAGTCCAGGCAGCTCGCGCGGATGGGGTTCTGGCATATCGCTGCGGGTGATACGCGACTCCCTCTCCCCCCGGGAGAGGGTTGGGGTGAGGGAGCCCGGTTCAACCCTCGCGATGGCTGGCATGGGAAGGTTCATGCATAGCTCCCTGTTCAGTAGTAACCTGCTCACGGCCCTTGAACCGGGGAATCCGGTGGGCGAGACGCCCCCCTCTACGGCAGGCGAGACGCCCGCCGCTACGGAGGCACGGTTCGTGGGTTGGTCAGCAAAAAGCCCATGGCGTGGGCCATGGGCTTAGCGGAGGACTTGAAGGATCGGGCGGCGAAATCAGTCGGGCTTGTGAGCGGTGTGGCAGGCCTTGCAATTGACGGCTTCCTTGAACTTGGCGAGGGCGTCGGCATCACCGGCCTTGACGCCTTTGGCGGCTTTCACCAGGGCGGCGGTCTTCTCTTCCCAGCTCTTTTGTTCGCCCTTGGGAGCGCTGTTGAGGGTGAGTTCCTGATAGTACTCGACGAGCTTGTCGATGTCTTCCTTGGAGGCCTTGCCCTGGTTCACGCGCTTGCAGATGTTGTCATCGCCCTTGTTGATGGCCTTCATGATCTCGGAGATCGTGTATTTGGGCTTCTTTTCGGCACCCTGGACGAGGGGGGTGACGGCCGCCGCAGCGAGGGCGATGGCGGCGAGGACGGTGAGGGTGGTACGGCGACGGTCGATCGATGAACTCATGGGAGTGGGAACGTTGATGGGACGGATGGTTAGGGTTGTGATTGGCCACCAGCGCCGGCGGCCAAAAGCGTCTGCCGACTCCAGCATCCACCGGTTCCTGGGGGAGCCGGGATGGACGGTGGAATGGGCCGGGAAGTTGTAATCGAAGAGAGGGCGGGTTTGTCCAGCGACAGTTGCGTTTCGGCGCGGTTCCTGGTCAGTACCAGCGGCGGAGCCGGATCTCGACGCCGACATCATCTCCCACCTGTTGGCGGAAACTCTCGAGGTTGGCGAAGGTGCCGTCCTGATTCCGGTAATGATAAGGGTAGACGTAGCGAGGTCGGAACGCCCGGATGGCACTGGCTGCCTTGGCCACCGTCATGGTGAAGGGGACGTTCATGCAGACGAAGGCGGCGTCGATGCCGGTCAGGGCGCGCATTTCGGCGACATCCTCGGTGTCACCGCTGAAGTAGAGACGTCGGTCGCCCAGGGTCAGGACGTAGCCGTTGCCGGCGCCCTTGGGGTGATTGGCGTTGTAGGCGGGGACGGCTTCAACGGAGAGGCCGCCGAGGCTGACCCAATTGGTGGATTGACCGTTGGCGAGGGGGACGGTGCGTTCCCTGAGCGATGCGGAGAGGCTGGCGAAGACGGCGGCGGGTGCGACGACGAGGGTGTTGGTCTTGCGCAGGGCGTCGAGGGTGGCGGCGTTGAAGTGGTCGCCGTGCGAGTGGGTCACCAGGATCAGGTCGGGTTTGGGAAGTCCCGTGAAGGCGGCGGCACCGCCGACGGGGTCGACGTGGAGGGTGAAACCGTTCCAGCCGACGACGACCGAGGCGTGATTGACGGGGTGAAGAACGGCATCACCGGCTGACGTGGGAAGATGATCTCCGGTGAGGGCGTCCGCGGACGCCACGGTCGAGGCCCGATAAAACCGGGAGCCGCCCCCTGGGTTGGCGGAATCGGTATGTTCCACCGAAGCCGCGCCGGCGATGGTGGCCAGCGCCCGCCAGTTCGTGAGGTCTTCGGAGAGCTCGATGCGGTACTTCTGTCCTGGTTCAGCGGCGAGCCTCAGCCGGACCTCGCGGTTGGTCTGGATAAGGGCGTCGGTGAAACGCGGCGGGGATTGGGCAATGGCGTGGAAAGCGGTCTGGGCGAAGAGCACTGCCAAGGCTGGAACGAATCCTCGGCGAAGTCGTCCGAAGGCCGTGTGGTGTGATTGGGCTGGAGCGAGGGGCATGCTACGGAACCTGGGCCCGGCTCGGTTCGGCCGCCAGCAGGAATTTCCGTCGCTGATCGGCGAAGCTCTTAAGGCTCATGGTGCGGCGTGGGCCGCGGAAGGTTTCTTCCTCAATGTCCTGCGTGACGCCCTGAACGAAGGCCTCGAACGGGTAGAGACGATGCGTGTCCGCCTTGACGTCGTCGGCGATCAACCCCTGCCAGGAATCGGCGAGCGGTTTAAGTTTGTCCCAGGCGAGCCAGGTGGTGGCCATGGACTGGACGTGGGCGAGGTACTTGGCTCGCAGGCTTGGAACGGCGAGCAGTTTGCTGATCAAGGGTTTATCCGGTGAGTCGGCACCGTAGAGCGGGTCGAGTTCGACGCCTTGGATGCGGTTTCCCCCGCCGAAGCCGGGACCTTCGGGGGCGCGGAAGGTTTCGTTGGCGTCATGGGGGATGATGTGAAACTGGCCCTTGGTGTCCTGATAGAGGTTGTAGTCGCTGGACCGGATCCAATAGCCGTCGCCATTGATGAAGACGTTTTCTAGGGCGAGGAAGCGGAGGGCGCCGTCGATGTCCAGCAAGGGGCTGAGGGCGGCTTCCAGGTCCTGGGGCGGGGTTTCGTTGAGAACGCGGCAGAGTCGGGCGAGGTCGGCCCAGGCTTTGGAGTCTTCCTTGGTTTTGAGGTCGTAGATCGCCTTGTAGGCGGCGGGATCTTCCCCGAGATAACTCAGGGCACCGCGACCACGCGGGCTGCCCGGGACTTTCCAGCGCGCGCCTTTGGGTGTGCCAAACCGTTCCTGAATGAAGTCGGCGTTGAACTGCTCGACGTTGACGTAAATGCCCCATGATTCGCCGTTGATGACGACCCGGACGTGGTTGGCCTTGTGCGCCGGCAGGTATTGTCGGGCGACATGGTAGTACAGCGGCGTGCGCAGGTAGGTCGGGTCGGTGTGGGAATTCAGCAAGTTGAGGGTTTTGACCCCGAGCAGGCGCTGTTCATTGTTGGAGAAATCGACGGCGAGATTGAAGGAACGCTTGAGTCCCTCGGCGACGGTGAAGAACGACGAGGCGCCGCGGAAGCGGACCCCGACGCCGGGGTAAGTTTTGCCATCGACGGTGAGCTTGGCCGGGACTTCGACGTCGGTGTGGTAGAAGTCAGCCAATTCCCGTTCCCAGTCCTGGTTCTCGAATTCAACGAACACGGTGCGGAGCACGCTGGGATCGTACAGGGATGCGTCCGGGTATGTTTTGACGTCGGCGGGCGACAGGCGGCGTCCGGGTTGCGGTGCGGGCCGGTTGTCGTCGGGTCGGCGTCCACCCGGGGGACCCGGAGGACCGGGGCGGCGCGGACCTCGGCCTTCGGCGATTTCCTGGGCGAGGAATTCGCGGGCGGCCTTGCGTTCAGCGTTGTCGAGGCGTTTGTCACCGTCTTTGTCGAACTGGCCGACCAGTTTGCGATCAGCGGTGACGCCCATGGGTGGGCCGCCACCGCCTGGACCGCGACCTGGGCCTGGGCCGGGACCCCGGCCTGGAGGGGGGCCGGCGGGTTGGGCGGAGCAGGGTTGGGGAAGCAGGGCAGCGAGGGCGATCCAAGCGCAGGACACAAGGGCGAGCGCTTGCCGGGATGGCGAGGAAGAAAAGGGCATGATCGACCCGGGAGGAGACGGCACCGGATCGATCTGAGTTACAGAAGTGTTACGGACGTGCGTCGTCCGGATGGCGGGCTGGCTGCCCGACGGGACAGGCTACCGGCTCAGGGAACGGCGGCGGGCGACGGCAAACACTCCGAGCCCCAAGGCCACGACCAGCAGGGTTGGCCCGGGTTCGGGCACGGTGGTCAGGACCAGGGTCCAGTCGGTGAGGCGTCCCTCGCCGTTTTCGCTGAGATCGGAGATGTGCAACGTCCAGGTGCCGTTGGGGTCGAGCCCGACGAAACTGCCGAGCATGGCGTCCCGGGGGGACGAATCCAGGACCTGCGAGGGATCGGCGGAGCGTCCATCGGGCTGCCAGGTTCCGGTGAGGGCAGCGGGGTCGTCGGTGAGGGAGAGGGGAGTGGTGTGGCTGCCGGTGGCGGTGACCCGGTAGTTGTGGATGTCGGCGGTTGCCTGGTCGCTCAGGGTGATGTTGAAGCCGCTATCGCCGTAGCCGGCGCTGGAACCGGCGCGTCGACCGGTGCGGTTGAGCAGGACGGCATAGCCGGAGCCGTGGCTGAGGGTGACGAAGAAATCCCCGTTGAACATCGGCTGGCCATTGCGGGGGGCGAGATTCAGCTGCACTTCGACCGAGGTGATGGTTCCAGCCAGCCCCTGGACGGTCTTTTCGCTGGTCACACCGACGGCGGAGGAGTCCGGGATATCGACGGCGAGGGTGCTGAAGAAGCTTTCCACGAGATCACCGAGTTGGGGCAGACGCTCGATGCGGATGGAACCGTCCTGGGTTGTCCAGAATTCGGAGGAGGGCGGGCTCCAGGCGTCGGCGAGTCGGAGTCGGTCACGAGATTTGTCTCGCAGGCTGAACGTGGGTTCGGCGGGCTCCCGATGGATCTCGATCAAGCCCAGCGCGGAGGGTGCCAGCATGCTGGCGCAGGCGACGAGGGTCCAGCGATGCAGCGGCGGGCTGGTGGAAGATGAATGGGCGAGCGGTGGCATGGGGGCAGGCGTTCAGGGTTCGGCGAGCCGATAGAAGCGCGGATCTTGGGAGGGGGTGTCGGTGTAGTCCACCCGGCCGTTTGAGGCGGCGATGACGGAGCCAAGTTGGGTCCAGGGGCCGGACGGGTCGGGGGCGGCCTGGACGACGTACGTGCGTCGGGCGATGCCTTGAAAGCGAAGGCGCACCGCCGCAGGGGGGCCGGGGTCGAGCACGATGGCGAGCGCGTTGGGTGGGCCTGAGTTGGAAGGAATAAAAGGACCGAGGCGAACGGTGCCGGTGATGGGAGCGGCGGTGCCGTCGGTGAACCGGTAGGAGAAGGTGTCTTCGGCACCGGGGCCGGATCCGGAGGGAGGCTCGTAGATGAGCCAGGGGCCGTCGCGGTAGACGGTTCCACCGAGAGTGGACGTGGTGTCGAACCCGGACAGGGAGAGCGTGTCGAAGTCAGGGTCGACGTCGTTGGCGAGCAACTGACGGATCAGCACGTGGGCGCCTTCACCGGGGCGGCGGGAGACGAGATCGGGGGTGGCGGAAGGTGGGACGTTGATCCAGCGAAGAACGGCGGCCCAAAAGCCGGAGCGCAGGTCCATTGGGTCACCTGGGCGGAGGTCATTGGCTGCGGTGGGTTGGCCGAGGGAGCCGTGGATGGCGAAGCGGGTGCTGGTGGCGAGCCCGCCACCGGCTGGGAGGACGTGGGGGGTGACGGAAAGCCTTTGGGCCTGGGCGGTGAGAACGGTGAAGGTGAGCCAGAGGGTGACGAGGAAAGTGCCGATGGGGAGGTTCATGGGGAGCCGCCACGATTCGCGAATCGCGTCTTGGGACGATGAACCGACGAGAGGTTCACCACAGAGGCACGGAGGCACAGAGTCAAAAACGGGCTGTCTCATTTCTCTGTGCCTCGGTGCCCCGGTGGTGGGAAATCGGCTCCTGGGAAGTCCCCTGTTCGAAACCGAATTGCTCACGGACCATGAACCTGGGGAGGCGGGGGGAGTACGATTAGGAGTACGAGTACGATGACGAGGGGAGGGGAGGTTCATGGGAAGCCCCCTGTTCAAAAATGACCTGCTCACGGACCTTGAACCCGGGATTCCGGGGGGCGGGACGCCCCCCTCTAGTGCGCCCAGCTGGTGGCTGGTCTTGCGGGATGAAAGGTTCCCGCCGGGGGCTTGTGACGCCAACCGTAGCCGAACCGCCAGGTCGGAACCGCAAGGAACCGGCGCGA